>JBPEXS010000437.1:0-2209 GCA_052031325.1 Thalassolituus sp.
AACAGATCCAGATGTGATTCCATTCTGGCAATGGGGATAAGTCCCCGGGCGTATCCATGATCCCGGTAAAAAAGTGCCAGGTTACCCCATGGTGCGAAAAGCATCAGATCACCCGCTCTGGCTAACGCCCCTTCGGGGGCACCTTCCTTTGTCAAAGGTTCTGGCGGATCTGAAATTTTCTCCTTACCACCAAAATCGTCCATGTTCAGAGTCATTGGCAATAATCTGTAAAAATGCTGAGCCGTCAGATTGTCTTCAAGAGTGGCCGGTATTTTTTGACCATGAGCGCGGATACAGATTTTCATTTTTTGTGATGCCTGAAAAACGATGAGTGACAAATAACTCCTGTAGAAAAAACCGGTGCCTGCCAGGGCACCGGAATGCGGAGATCGCGACATGAAATAAGTGGATACTCAGAAGGTTGCGGCGTCGATCACATAGCGATAGCGGGCTTTTTTATTGACCACACTGTCCCACGCCTGATTGATCTGGTCGGCCGGAATAACCTGAATTTCTGGCAGGATCTGGTTATCTGCGCAGTAATTCACCACCTCCTGGGTTTCTTTCATATCGCCGATCAGAGAGGCGTTAAAATTCACCCGGCTGGCGGAAAGTGCGAGAGCATTCATGGTGACCTGGAAACCATCCGGCATACCGACCTGGGTATAGGTACCAAAAGGCTTTACCGTAGAAACGTAAGCGGCAACATCGTAATCCACTGGCAGCGTATTGATCATACAATCCAACTTTCCGCTGTATTCACTGAGTTTGCTCATGTCATCCAGTACGATAACCTCTTTGGCACCAAACCCCCTGATGTCATCGGCTTTATCTGCCGTCGTGGTAAAGGCGTAGACGTCAGCACCCTTAGAAACCGCCAGTTTAACTGCCAGGTGACCCAGCCCGCCGATACCCGCTACGCCCACTTTTGTTCCTGGCTTCAGATCAAATTTGAGCAGCGGTGAATAGGTTGTAACTCCGGCGCATAGCAACGGAGCAGCCTCTTCGAAGGTGATATTTTCTGGAATATGGACTGCGAAATGGTCTTTCACCACGATGTTGTTGGAGTATCCACCCTGGGAAATACCGGTTGGTGAGCTTTCCTGAGGATAGCCGTAAGTAAATACGGTATCCGGGCAGTATTGTTCGCCATGTTCTTCACAACAGGTTCCGTTTTTACAGCCATCCACCATACAGCCAACACCTGCGCGATCACCGACTTTGAATTTGGTGACGTTTTTACCGACAGCAGACACAATACCGACAATCTCATGTCCCGGAACCTGCGGGTATTGCTGAGGCCCCCAATGACCTTTCATCTGATGAATATCTGAGTGACAGATGCTGGCGAATTTGATGTCGATCAGAACGTCATTGTCTCCGACGGGTCGACGGTCGAAAGTCCATGGTTTGAGAATACCTGAAGTATCAAAAGCAGCGTAACCACGTGATTTGGTGTTCATATTTTTTTCCTTAGCAGCATCAATGGCTGCAAATACTGAGGGTGTGCCGGTCAGCATGAGACCGGATCCGACCAGGGCTGAATTCTGTATAAACTGACGTCGGCTGACGGCTGCCTTTTCTGCCTGTTCATCCTCTGTTCCGGACAGTTCAATGCTGACGACAGCGCCTGACTTGTGTTTGTTCATGGGTTACTCCTTCGTTGTCGGTTGAAGTGCATCCTCAACTGCATCCGAACTGCGACTGCCAACATAAGTTTTCAACAGTAAGCGAATGTCTGAGAGTTGAGCCGGTGTGACACCCGCATTGGCTGACATCGACATGTGTGCCTGCAGTTGTGGAGCGGCACCTTGCAAATTTGCCAGTGCGGATACAGTGAGTATTTCCCGGGTAGCAGCATCAATAACACCGCGGGCGAACAGATCACCGAAGAGATGACGTTGGAGATACGTATTTGCCGCTGGAGCAAAACGGAACAGCGGGCCTTCTACCGGGCCCCCAGCCAGAGAAGTCTGAACTTCTTTACCCAACGCTTCATTATCAGCGGTGGTCCCGAGGGTTATACCCTGTTCACCCTGCTGATCTTTTTTGCCAGTTGAATCCCGGGCATCCACCTCACTCATCAGTACAGACATGGCGTTCAGTGCACGGGGAAAACCCAGGTAGGCGTACAAATGCAGAACGCTTTCTTTGAGTTCGTTGATGGTGACACCAGCATCCAGCGCCCTGTTGAACGCCGTACGGAGTG
>JBPEXS010000438.1:0-10272 GCA_052031325.1 Thalassolituus sp.
CTTGAAGCGCCCGGCGAAGCAGATCTGAAGGAGGCCGGACAATGAGCCTACTGGTCACATTAGCCCTGCTGCTGCTGGCACTTGCCGGTGCACCTCTGTTTGCCGTTATCGCTGCCTCCGCTATGTGGGGCTTTTATCAGAATGACGTCGACCTGCAGGTAATGGCGGTAGAGATCTATCGCGTTGCTGAAATGCCGGTACTGATTGCCATTCCGCTGTTTACCTTCGCCGGTTACCTGCTCGGTGAGAGCAAGGCGCCGCAGCGTCTGGTGCGCATCACCGATGCGCTGCTGGGCTGGATGCCCGGCGGCCTCGCCATTGTGGCTCTGGCCGCCTGCGCGCTCTTCACCGCCTTTACCGGGGCTTCCGGTGTCACCATTGTGGCGCTGGGTGCCTTGCTGGTGCCTGCCTTGGCCAAAGCCGGTTACGAAGAGAAATTCAATCTCGGCCTGGTGACCACCTCCGGCAGCCTGGGTCTGCTGTTTGCGCCGTCACTACCATTGATTCTGTACGGTGTGATTGCTCAGCAGATGGCACTGGACGTGCCGGTGGGTATCGATCAGCTGTTCGTTGCTGGCATCCTGCCGGGCCTGCTGATGCTGTTTGCTCTTTCAGGATACAGCGCCTGGCAGTCTCGCAAATTGCCGAAATCCAACCATGTGTTTGATGGCAAAGAAGCCTGGGCTGCGATCAAAGACTCAGCGTGGGAAATCCCACTGCCATTTGTGGTGTTGGGCGGTATTTATGGCGGTGTGTTTGCCGTCTCAGAAGCCGCTGCCATTACCGCGTTCTACGTACTGATCGTCACCGTACTGATCCGCCGCGAAATCAGCTTCACCAACCTGCCGGGCGTGATGCGCGATTCCATGAAGCTGGTGGGTGCCATCCTGCTGATTCTGGCGGTATCACTGGCCTCGACCAACTACATGATTGATGCTGGCGTACCGGAAAAGATCTTCGGTGTGATTCAGGAGCACATCAGCGATAAGTTCACCTTCCTGCTGCTGCTTACCGTCTTCCTGCTGATTCTCGGCATGATGCTGGATATCTTCTCCGCCATCGTCATTATGATTCCGATCATACTGCCGATCGCCATGCAGTACGGCATCCACCCGATCCATCTGGGTATTCTGTTCCTCGCCAATATGCAGCTGGGGTATTTCACACCGCCGGTGGGTATGAACCTCTTTATTGCCAGCTTCCGCTTTAATAAGCCGGTGATGACACTCTATAAAGCGACGATTCCCTTCTTCTTTATTCTGCTGGCGTGTGTGCTGGTGATTACCTACTGGCCGGGGCTGAGTCTGATGTTGTTGGGAGAGGGGTGAGGATATCTCTCTCGTGATTCGCTCTTTGTAGACGATATCTCGCGGTTCTACGGGGGTGAATTGGTCATTGCGAGCGTAAGCGAAGCAATCCAGTACAGATTGAACATTCTTTGTTTTCGCTCCTGAGGGAATGCTTGGGTACAACTAACTCGACTGGCGCATTTTATCTGAGTTAGCTTATCGCTCCTGGGAGGACGGCATGGGGGCGCCTAGTCCCGACTGGCGCTGGCCTTCCCACCTGCTTCGCGCTGTGTTCCTCGCTGTCTCACGCCTTTCTGCAAACTCACAACGATCGCGGGGCAATTCGGCGTCCTGCCTCAGTGCCCCTGTCTCGGCGATCTGTTCGTTTTTGAAAGTCGCGGCTCGAAACAGGCGCAGTTCACCCAGCAACGCATTTCTTTTTAACAACATCACTGGGGGCCTCGACTAGTTTCAAAAGTAGTTGGTGGAGTTAAGGCTCTCAGTGATTTGTATTTGTTGTCGGTGTTTCTGGGTTTTGGTGCGCCTAGTGTGAGTCGCTGCAAACAAAGATGAACAGGCTGGAGGAACATGGATGTTCCGACAGGCCCACTGAGGCAGGATGCCGAATTGGGCCGTAGCCGTTGTGAATCTGAAGTTTTCAGTGAAAAACGAACACTACAGCGCGAAGCAGGTGGGTGGGCCAGCGCCGGGAGGATGCATTCCTCCCAAGAGCGATAATCTAACTCGCATAAAGCAGGAAGCGTTGCCATGGCATCCTCCCGGGAGCGATAGCTAATTCAGATCATCATTGCTTGCCATCATCACAATGTCGTCAACTGCGCGGTAAACAGCACCTCATCCGGTAACCCGGTTACTGAACCTCCGGGTTGTTCGCGACTCACTGCCAGCGCGGCTACCTGCAGGGTATCCAGCGCCGCCAGACGATCCCGTGTCAGGGAGCCACTTTCCGGAATCAAGCCCAGAGACACAGGAGCCGTGCCATCCGCAGGCACGATCCACAGCTCGTAATCGGCGTCGTTACGTTGCTCTACCTGTTGAGTCGCGCGGACGGTCATTTGCGTGGCGGTCATTTCCACCAACCACAGCGGCTGATTGTCACTCTGTATGACAGCTACTTCCGTCACCATTGGTACAGCAGCCGGATCGCGGTTGATCTGCGCAATCAGCAGAACGCCCAGTAACAGGCTGGCGGCTACCGGTAAGAGGATCTGCCACCGAGGAGATGTCACCGACGGCTCATCATTCGCGGCCAGGGTTGTTGATATAGCCGCGTCTGGCCACAGGCGTTGTTCAATGGCTGCCCAAACGGCATCGTCCGGCTGTCGTGGTGGAATGCTGTCGTTCATAGGGCTCAGCAGTCGCTCCCAGTACCAGACCCGTTCACGGACTTTCTGGTAGGTCTGCATCAGTGTCCGGAAGCGGGACCGGGCCTGCCCCTTCATCTGTCCGACGACATACCGTGATGCGAGAACGTCAAGGCGCTCTTCATTCAGATAATTCACGCTGTATGCACCTCTTCAGTTTATCCAGACCGCGGCGGATCCAGCTTTTTACGGAACCCAGTGCGTGATCTGTGTGGGCAACAATTTCGTGATGGCTGAGGCCCTGGTAGTACACCAGACTGATGGTCTGACGTTCCTGCGTGCTGAGCTCACCGAGGCACAGCTGCATACTGTCATTTTCCGCTGTAAATCCCGTTTCAGTGCCATCCGTACTGGTTTCTGTGTGGATGGCCTGTGGTTCGTCCGCCGGCTCTGCAACGGCGACCACGTATTTCTCCCGCGTACCCTGAGCACGCAGCATATCCAGACAACGGTACCGCACGATGCTGGTCATCCAGGTGACCACAGAGCCACGTTCGGCGTGATATTCGGCGGCGTTGTGCCAGATGCGGATATAAGCTTCCTGCAACGCATCTTCGGCAAGATTGCGCGAGTTCATCATCATCAGCGCCACACCGAACAGGCGCGACCGAGTGTCGTGATAGAGAGCCCCGAACGCTTCGCGGTCTCCGTCAGCAGACGCCCTGAGCCACAGGGGGTGCTGTTGTTCCTTCATCATCATGAGCATCCAGTAATCAATTTTTATATCCGGTTCGCGACCCAGAACAGACCGGCCAGTGCCATCAGGGCAGACAGGCCCGGCAGAACTACCCGTCCGTACCAGGGGTAGCGACTGATCAGCAGCAATAGCGGCAGGATAGCCAGCACCACGGCCAGTTGTCCAAGTTCAACGCCGATGTTAAAGCCCGCAAGTGCAGCCGCCATGGAACTGCTGCTCTGCATCAGTTCACTCAGAACGGCGGCAAAGCCAAAGCCATGAATTAACCCGAAGACAAACACCATCAGGCTGACCTGGCGGATCAGGGGCCACAGATTATTCAGAGCTGCCAGAACAACGGTCACTGCGATGGCCAGTTCAACCCAGTACACGGGCAGGCGCAACAGCCCGGCACTGACCAGAATGAGAGTCACAGAATGCGCGAGGGTAAATACACTCACCAGCAGCGCCGCTGAGCGCAGTGCCTGTCGCCCGCTGCGGGCATGCCATTGATGGTTTTCGCGCTTCACCATGGTCACCAGCATCAGGGTCAGCAGAAAGGCCAGGTGATCAATGCCGATCCAGATATGGATCACACCCTGCTGCACAAATTCCATCAATGTTGTGAGCGAAGTTCTGGTCTGGGTCAGACTGACGGAGGTGGCATGATCCAGCATCTGCACACTGTCATCTCCGGAGTTACTCAGCAGCAGCTTATGCTGTGGGGCGAATCCGAACATGCCCTGATAGAACAGAGTATCTGCTGTGCGCTGACTTGCACAGGCCAGTCGCAGGGGCAAGACCAGATAGCCACCTTCTGAGCGGGGGTTGAGCAGCAGAGGGCCGTTCAGCTGCACACTACAAGCCTGATCCTGAGCGCTCAGTGTCAGTGACTCCCTGATATAGGACTCAATCGCCGTCTTCGCCTGAACAACCTCTGACCACAGCAACTGCCCATCGCGGTTATGATCCACACCCACGGCACGTTGCAGATCGGTGAGGGCCCATTGCAGCGTCGCTTGTGTGCGATCTGCGTTGAGCTCCAGAAACGCAGTGCTTGGCTGATGAGCCGACACCGGCATAACCAGCAGAAACAATAGCATCATCGACCATACTTTCATGAATTGCCCCCGGAATTGCTGGCCTGCGTCCGGGCCCGCTGCAGCAGTGACCGGGCCTGCGGGTCATGGTTAAGCGCGGCGTGTTGCTCCGCCCAGTACAGAGCCGTGCCGGGTTGCTGATCTATGGTGAGAAAATACTCAGCGAGTACGCCGGCATAGCTGAGGTCATTGCGCTGAGCGCGCAGCGTCATACGTTCATCCAGCTGTTCCAGCCAGTCCGCCCTGAGGCGGGACGGGCAGCGCTGGTCACAGTCCTGACTGGCTTGTCCGAGCAGCAGCAGAATGGCGTCATCGGTGTAACGCCCCTGCCCCAGAGGGGCGAGTTGAGTCAGACGGTCCGCCGGGTTGAGGAAATCAGCCGCCAGTTGTCCCCAGAGCACGACGTCAGGCACGGTCATCGCCTCCAGACCGGACTCACGGCGTTCACTTTCAAGCGCCTCCCAGGCCAGACGATGCTCTCCGCCGAGCGCGTACTGGCGGGCAATCTGACTGGTGATCCACTGACGCAGCTGCTGAGTGTGTGTGGCTGGCTCCGTCGCTTCCATCAGCCGTACCAGGCTGGGGTTATAGCTATTACTCACAGAGGCCAGACAGGTAGCGACCAGCCCGGCAGACCAGTGCAGAGTGAGTGAACGGCACAAGGACTCTGCGGCCTCTGTGTTGCCCTGCTGATAACGTATCTGTGCCAGCAACAGCCTGACGTTGATAAAAGCCGGGGTATCACCGGTCGTCAGGGCATTCAGTTTATCGGCGGCATCATCAAAAAGGTGCTGATGCTGCAGCAGCCGTGCTTCGTAGTATGACTTGGGCTGTAAGGCATAGGATGGGTCGTGTCCGGAGGTGGAAGAAAGGTGAAGCGCAATACTGTCGAAACGCCAACTGCCACCGGGTCGCCCGGCAAGACGGAAGGTCTCGTCGAGTGATGTTGGCTGGGATGCATCCGCAGGCACGGATGGACCGCTGCTGTCGTCTGCTGCGGATGGCTGCAACGAATCCACCGACCATTCGGCAATCACCGTGTCGGCTTCAGGCTGAATCCAGCGCGACGAATCTGCAGCGTACAGAGCTGCTGGCAGCAGCACCAGGCCGCTGCCCAGCAATGCATTCAGCAGCCATTGCTGGCAACGGGGGTGGGAGCTGTGTGTTTTCAGAGGTTACTCCGATTCGATCAGGTAGGTAAATGAGTCGGCGTCGGCGTTATCTTCAACCGTTTTGTCATTCAGGGTTTCCGGCTCTGATGTTTCATCTCGCTGAAACAGGTCATCTACCAGACCGGTCAGCAGCACGGTTTCCTGCATGCTTTCCATGTCATCATCATGATTGTTCTCTGAGCATGCAGTGAGCATCAAGGCGATGATGAGGCTGCACAGGGTCATTAACGTTTTCATAAGGTTCTCCGATGTTTTGTCAGGCCCCGGGGCTGAAGTACCCCGGAGCATTTCAGGATCAGACCTGAGATAGGAAGCTGCGCAGGTTACTCAGACACTGAGCCCGGCAGTGGTGCTTTCAGGTATGGGAAGGTGCTGTCCACATAGGAAGCATCCAACGGAGCCTGATCGGTAAATGGCTGGTCGCCGACCGGGGCATCTGCGGGTTCACAGAGACCCAGGTTGTCGCCGTCATCGCCAGCGGTGCCACTGCCATCCAGGTCTATGTTGACCGGATAGCAGAGGGCGCCCATGACCACCCGCAGAGCAATATCGACTACGTCATCGCCCGGGCGACGGCCATTCGGGAATCCGGCGAGGTCACCGGCGACCACACCAAACGCACTCTGATCTTCAGCTGGGGTTGGGGCGATACTGGTATTCAAGCGCAGCATTTCTGAAGCGGTGACGGTGGCCTGCTGATTCACACCTTCAAACCCGGTCAGGAAGGTGGTGACCAGATCGTTGCGTGGAATGTTCGACGGTGCGATGTTGTCTTCGGCACCCAGCGCATCGCGGAACAGGATATCCAGCAGAGCCGGTAAGGTCGGGTGGGTGACGTAGTCGGCAAACTGGCCGTCGTCTTTTGGCTCTGATGCATTGAAGGTGTCTTTTTCAGCGAGTCCGATCACCAGTTCATTCACCAGAGGCATACCAAGACGGGAAACCTGAGTCAGGGCGCCGCCGCTGACGTCGGGTTTGGCAAAGGTGGCCTCAGGGTTGAGGATACGGGCCTGCGGCAGGCTGGCGGTGGTCCAGGCGCCGATGACACCGTTACCGGAGCCGGTAACACAGCCGACCGGCAGCTCAAGGGCGATGCTGGTGACGTTCTTGTCCTTCAGATCATCATTGGCGTCATCCTGAACGCCTTCGCCATCGAGCGGGACGTAGTTCACCAGGTCGAAGGTTTTGCCCAGATTCACTACGAAAGGATCTTTGCGCTGGCCGACAAAGACTTTGCCGCCTGCGGCACAGCCACTGACGGAGATATCATGCACAAAAGTGCTGGCGTAGCTGGCGTAATCGCTGAAGGATTTCTCACCGATGTTGTCCA
Source organism: Thalassolituus sp. (assembly GCA_052031325.1). Classification (GTDB taxonomy): domain Bacteria; phylum Pseudomonadota; class Gammaproteobacteria; order Pseudomonadales; family Oceanobacteraceae; genus Thalassolituus. Next base: position 6,953 of record JBPEXS010000438.1, read on the forward strand.
GTGGCTTGGTGAAGGTAGTACCTCCCATGGATGACATAACCTCAGTGGACATACCACTACGGCTGTCGCCTTCGACCATCGTCACCTCGTAAGTTTCACTGAAATTAGTGGCACCATCGTTGTCGACGTTACCGTAATTTTTCAGCGGAATGGCGACCTCTTTCTGATTCATCCCTTCACCAATGGCGAGCTTGAACTCATCGGTGCTTTGAGAAAACCGGAACTGGAAGGTTTTATCCTCTACCGCGTCTCCGTCGGTATCGATGTGGATGGCATACACGGCATCCGGATCCATGGCGAAATAATTCGGACCTCCATACGCGTCCTGCAGGGGCACATAGTTAGCAATCAGGGTGACGTAGTCGCCACGGCCGGGTTCATAGCTGACGAAGGCATAGAAGTCGGTTGCATCGATTGTCGGCAGGCGGGTGACGTTGGGGGCTTCGCGGTGGCTTGAAGCCTGGGCCGGAAGGCTGATGGCAAGCAGGCTACCTGCCAGCAGGGAGGCATTCAGCAGAGGGGGGAGTGATTTCATAGTGAAGTCTCTTTTGCATGGATGTACTCAGATATACGGCTGGGGGCGCAGACCGGATGCAAAAAAGATAAAAAAAAGATGGGCAGCTGATCGGGAGCTGATTTAAGACCAGGGCTCACTCTTAAATGGTGCCCATAAAAAAACCCGCCATAAGGCGGGTTCCTTTAAAGCAGTAAGTAGAAACTTACTTGGCAGCCTTACGCGCCTTCGCTTCTTCCATAACCTTCTCTGCAATCGCATTCGGGCATGGCATGTAGTGGCTGAACTCCATAGAGAACTGACCACGACCAGAAGTGATGGTTCGCAGGTGACCGATGTAACCAAACATCTCGGACAGAGGTACGTCTGCTTTGATGCGGATACCGGTAGCGCCTGGCTCCTGATCCTTGATCATGCCGCGACGACGGTTCAGGTCACCGATAACGTCACCGACGTTGTCTTCAGGAGTGAACACGTCAACCTTCATGATTGGCTCGAGCAGCTGAGCACCAGCTTTTGGCATGGTCTGACGGAATGCACCTTTTGCAGCGATTTCAAACGCAACTGCAGAGGAGTCAACGGCGTGGTAGCCACCGTCGAATACGTCGATTTCAACGTCCAGTACCGGGAAGCCCGCCAGAGGGCCTTCGTCCATCATGGCCTTGAAGCCTTTTTCGATGGCTGGGAAGAATTCCTTAGGTACGTTACCGCCCACAACAGAAGTCTGGAATACAAAACCAGTGCCTGGCTCACCTGGCTTCATGCGGTAATCGATCTTACCGTACTGACCAGAACCACCAGACTGCTTCTTGTGGGTGTAGCTGTCTTCAACGGCCTGAGTGATGGTCTCACGGTAAGATACCTGTGGAGCACCCACTTCCAGTTCAACGCCGTACGTACGCTTAAGGATATCGACTTTAATATCCAGGTGCAGTTCGCCCATACCTTTCAGGATGGTCTCACCGGAATCTTCGTCAGTTTCTACCTGGAACGATGGATCTTCTGCAACCAGCTTACCGATCGCGATACCCATCTTATCAACAGCGCCTTTGTCTTTTGGCTTAACGGCGATGGAGATAACAGGCTCTGGGAACACCATGGCTTCCAGAGTACACTCGTGCTTAGGATCACACAGGGTGTGACCGGTCTGAACGTTCTTCATACCCACAACAGCCAGAATGTCACCAGCCTGGGCAGAGGTCAGTTCGGACTTGTCGTCTGCCTGCATTTCAACCATACGGCCGATACGCTCGGTCTTACCGGTCGCAGAGTTCAGGACAGTGTCGCCCTTGTTCAGCTTACCGGAGTAGATACGGATAAAGGTCAGGGCACCGAAACGGTCGTCCATGATCTTGAACGCCAGAGCACGGAAAGGCTCATCTGCAGATACGATGGCTTTTTCGCCAGTCGGGTTACCTTCTTCGTCGGTCAGATCCTGAGGCTCAACTTCAGTCGGGCTTGGCAGGTAGTCAACAACCGCGTCCAGAACCAGCTGAACACCTTTGTTCTTAAAGGCAGAACCACAGAACGTCGGGAAGAATTCCAGAGTACGGGTACCTTCGCGGATGCAACGCTTCAGGTCTTCGATGGATGGCTCTTCACCTTCTTCCAGGTATGCCATCATCAGCTCTTCGTCCATTTCCAGAGCGGTTTCGATCAGCTCTTCACGGTACTGAGCGACGTCATCCACCATATCGGCAGGAACATCTTTGATTTCGTAGTTTTCTGGCAGACCTGTGTCGTCCCACACGTAGGCTTTCTGTGTCAGCAGGTCAACAACACCCACGAACTCATCTTCAGTACCGATCGGCAGAACCATAACCAGAGGCTTGGCACCCAGTACATTCTTTACCTGATCAACAACGCGGTAGAAGTCTGCACCCAGACGGTCCAGCTTGTTGACGAAGATGATACGGGATACTTCAGAATCGTTCGCGTAACGCCAGTTGGTTTCGGACTGTGGTTCAACACCACCGGAACCACAGAATACGCCGATACCACCGTCCAGTACTTTCAGGGAACGGTACACTTCAACGGTAAAGTCAACGTGTCCAGGGGTGTCAATAACGTTCAGGCGGTGGCCTGCCCATTCACAGGTTACAGCTGCAGACTGAATGGTGATACCACGTTCAGCTTCCTGTTCCATGAAGTCGGTGGTGGATTCACCATCGTGCACTTCACCGGTTTTATGGATTTTACCGGTCAGTTTGAGGATACGTTCAGTGGTGGTGGTCTTACCCGCGTCAACGTGGGCAAAGATACCGATATTTCTGTATTTTGAGAGATCTGTCATAACGTTTCTCGATTTGGCAGAGGTGAAAATTCGCGCGACACTTTACACCGTTTCAGAGTTGAATGCTCGCAGCATTTACTTCCAGTGCCTGATTTTTTGCCCTCCGAGGGGTCTTAACGGCGGTATCTGATCAAAAGTGGCTCAAAAACGTTCATTTATCCCCCGATTTTGCCCGGTCAGTTGTTGACAGGTCGGTCCCCCTGCGTATGATTACCGCACTAAATTCCCCGGCCTGTGCCGGGACTGTACTTTTAACGTCTGAAATATAGAGGGTAGGACGGTGGCAAAGGCAACGTTTGAACGTTCCAAGCCCCACGTAAACGTGGGCACAATCGGTCACGTAGACCATGGTAAAACCACACTGACCGCGGCACTGACCCGCGTATGTGCCGAAGTATGGGGCGGCGCCGCCGTAGCCTTCGACGGTATCGACAACGCACCGGAAGAGCGTGAGCGTGGTATCACCATCTCAACCTCTCACGTTGAATACGAATCCCCAACCCGTCACTACGC
>JBPEXS010000439.1:0-3271 GCA_052031325.1 Thalassolituus sp.
TGGCGAATGCCAAGTCCATTCCTGTCGCCGAAGACATTCAGAAGCGCTTTGACGACCTGGATTACCTGTGGGATCTGGGTGACATCGACCTGAACATTTCCGGTTGTATGAATGCTTGTGGTCACCACCACATCGGTAATATCGGTGTACTGGGTGTCGATAAAAAAGGTGAAGAGTTCTATCAGGTGTCGCTGGGTGGTAACTCCGGTGGCAACAAGGCTGACGATGCGTCGATCGGTAAGATCCTTGGCCCATCCTTCGCCCGTGCTGATATGCCGGACGTCATCGCCAAAGTACTGGACACCTACGTCGGCAACCGCATTGAAGGTGAAAGCTTCCTCGAAGCCTACCGCCGTCTCGGCCACGAAACATTTAAGGAGGCCGTCTATGGCAAAGCTGATAAATAATACCGGTCTGATCGCTGACGAAGAACTGACTCAGGTGTCTCTGGCTGACTGGCAGAGCAACAGCGATGCGCTGATGGGTCAGAAGCTTGAACTGGTACTGAAAAGCGACGAAACCGTTGATCTGATCAATGAAGCTGCTGCTCAGTTTGCCCGTATCAGCATTGAATTCCCGAAATTTTCAGATGGCCGTGGTTATTCTGCCGCCCGTCTGCTGCGTGAAAAATACGGCTACGACGGTGAGCTGCGTGCAGTAGGTGACGTACTGATCGACCAGCTGTTCTTTATGAAGCGCTGTGGTTTTGATTCATTCGCGCTGCGTGATGATCAGGATCTGGATGACGCCATTGCCGCGTTTTCCACCTTCAGTGTCTGCTATCAGAACGATGCTAACGATCAGCGTCCGCTGTTCCGTAAGCGTCTGAACTGAGATTGCTGATGTTGTAAAAAACCGGGCACTGCCCGGTTTTTTTGTGCATTCTGAAAATCAGATCTACAGGTTAACCTGCTCAAGGCAAGGGAAAACCCTTTGCTCAGCTCATCACATTTCACTGATGTTTTATGAATCACGAATACTATATGCGACAGGCTTTAGAAGAAGGCCGCAAAGCCCGGAAAGTCTGCGGTGACAATCCGCCCGTTGGCTGTGTACTTGTATCTGAGGGCGCAGTGATTGCGTCAGGCTATACAAACCCACCTGGTGAGCCCCATGCAGAAGCTATGGCTCTAAATCATGTTACTGGTCAGGAGAATATCACCGCCTACGTCACTCTTGAGCCCTGCTCTTTTCATGGCCGGACTCCGTCCTGTGCACAGGCCCTGATTGATAAAGGTATACGCCGTGTCGTCGTAGGGATGATAGACCCCGATCCGAGAAATAACGGAAGAGGCATTAAAATGCTGATGGAAGCAGGTGTTGATGTTTCGATAGGCGTTCTGGGGAGTGAGGTTGAAACCGATCTGCTGCCGTTTCTGAATCACCCGAAAACCTGACAATAAAATCAGGATTCGTTACTGGATTGCTTCTGCCTGCGGCATCGCAATGACGTCAGTAAAAAAACGAATATCCAGTATTGAAACCGTCATCGCGAGCGTAGCGCGGCGATCCAGAAAACCGCCACTGAGCGCCGATCAGCTTTCCTCTTCTTCGTATTCTTCCGTGCGTATTACCTGCCCCTGATCATCAAACCAGAGCTTACGCGTCGCTTCATCCGGCATGCGGATTTCAGCCCAGTCCAGATGCCCTTCCGGGGCATACGAATATTCGTGAGATAGCTCAACCGCGCCATACACGAGTTGATGTACAACAACGACCTTACCCTCTTCATCAACACAGGCCCCAAAGCAGGTATTACGGTTATGCACCTCTGCATCACTGAGTTGATTTACCAGCGTCAGTGGCAGTTTCGGGCTGCTGTAACTCACTCAAGTTTCGGAGTTCAGTTTAGCCTAAAATCAGCACTCATCACCAATAGATTTGGCTTCTAGCCTCAGCGTGAAGGTATCCATTTGCATGACTTGCATAAAGAACTCCTGAACCGTTTTGTCTATTTGGTTCATGATCTCTTGTGCGGCGCTGACTCCGTATAGCTTGCTGAGCTCATCAAGCGCTCCCGATATCAGTGCTCTAAAGATAACCCAGAGTCGGCTAGCAAAATCTAAGGTGCACAGACTGTTGATCATGTCGTTACGACTATCACTCAGTCTAGCGGCACCTTCCTCGTGTTGAGTCAGTAGCAGCAAGCAGAATCGCAGCGCCGTTAAATGGATGGACGCGATATAAGCACTGTAATGTGTACTTTGCTCTTTGAGGAACCCAAGCTTTTGTTTCGCTTCCTTAAAGTACACTTCGATGCCCCAGCGCAACGCATAGATTTCGAGTATTCTCTCATCACTGAGGTGAGTGTCGGTGGATAAAAACAAGGCCCAATCATGCTTTCCAGCGCGCTGTTTTTCTTCGTTGACACCACGAACAAACAACAGCTTGACCTTGATCCAGTGATCAGGCTCTTTGATGCTTTTTGCTAGATTCAACTCAACGGTGATCGCCTTAGACTGGTATGGTCTACCCTTAATCTTCTGCCATTGGCCTTTGATGTGGTGTTGGTAAAGCTCAGCCGCTGTTGCTAGAGCCGAGGTGTTATCCATAGTGCGATAGCGCGTCTTATTTTTCTTCATGCGGACAATGGAGACTAACGATTGCGCGTCCATAAAGGCCAGTATGGACTTACTGGCAAACCATGAATCAGCTAAAAAATATTGCGCATGAATGTCGGACCGCGCGGCTCGCTTAATCATGCGGTGGATCATCTCCGGCTTACTCATTGACTGCGCATCACGATAGCGTTTTGCTACGATACTACGACCATCCGCAAATGCTTTGGTGAGTGGTTGTGCTTTCACTCGACTGATATAAAGCTCGCTATCTAAAGGGATAAATTGCTTTTCAGTCGCCAGTCCTAGGGGCAGGATTTGCTGCCCCATCACACAACGACCGTTGAGGTGATCAAAGTGGCTGGAGATGCCTGGCATGGTTTTACCGCGCCGTGTTTTAACTGAATCATCAACAACATAGGCGCGTATGGTGCTGTGGTCAGTCATACTGATGACGGTCTTCGCTGTTTGAAGGTGCAACTTGCGCCAATCCAGATCCTCCCGATTAAGAAGATCATAAAGGGCATCCCTCTTAGTGATCGAGAAGCTTTGTAACGACTCCCTTGAAAACATCGCAATTGAGTCTGCTTTGAGCCAGACCCAAAGCAGTAAAAGGTACACTACATCACTGACGGGTGATCCTGAACGCTTTGAAAACCGCGCTTGTTTCAGCAGTCGATTAAAACCGATGCGCTGCCATGCTTTGCTAAACA
>JBPEXS010000044.1:0-1384 GCA_052031325.1 Thalassolituus sp.
ACGACCTCAAGCAGGTAAATCCGAACGCACTGGTCTCCGTCAAGCTCGTGTCTGAGCCGGGCGTTGGTACCATCGCCGCAGGTGTGGCCAAGGCCTACGCTGACCTGATTACGATTTCTGGTTACGACGGTGGTACTGCAGCGTCGCCGCTGACGTCCATCAAGTATGCCGGTTCTCCCTGGGAACTGGGTCTGGCGGAAGCTCATCAGGCACTGCGCGTAAACGACCTGCGTGGCAAGGTACGCGTGCAGACCGATGGCGGTCTTAAGAGCGGTCTGGATGTCATCAAGGCAGCGATTCTGGGTGCTGAATCCTACGGCTTCGGTACGCTGCCAATGGTTGCTGTTGGCTGTAAGTACCTGCGTATCTGTCACCTCAATAACTGTGCGACCGGTGTTGCCACGCAGAATGATGAGTTGCGTGATAAGCACTATATCGGCACCAAAGACATGGTGAAGAACTACTTCACTTTCGTTGCTGAGGAAGTCCGTGAGTGGATGGCGGCTCTGGGTGTGCGCAGCATCGAAGAACTGGTAGGCCGTACCGACCTGTTGGCCGTGCTCGAAGGCGATACCAGCAAGCAGCGTCACCTCGACCTGACGCCGCTGCTCCACAATGATCAGATTCCGGCTGAAAAGCCGCACACCGTTCAGGTGCCTCGCAACGTACCGTACGACAAAGGTCTGCTGGCTGAGCGTATGGTGTCCGAGCTGCGTTCTGCGATTGAAAACAAATCCGGTGGTGAGTTCACCTTTGAAGTCACCAACTGCGACCGTTCCATTGGTGCACGCCTGTCTGGTGAGATCGCTAAGCGCTGGGGTAACCAGGGTATGGCTTCTGCACCGGTCCGCGTGAAACTGAACGGTGTTGCCGGTCAGTCCTTCGGTGTGTGGAACGCTGGTGGTCTGGAAATGGAACTGGAAGGTGATGCCAACGACTACGTCGGTAAAGGTATGACTGGCGGTAAGCTGGTGATCTACCCACCGAAAGGCTCCGAGTTCAAGACTCAGCTGACGTCTATTGTCGGTAACACCTGTCTGTACGGTGCGACCGGCGGTAAGCTGCTGGCGGCTGGCCGTGCGGGTGAGCGTTTCGCCGTCCGTAACTCTGGCGCACACGCCGTGGTTGAAGGAGCTGGTGACCACTGTTGTGAGTACATGACTGGCGGTATGGTCTGTGTGCTGGGTGATACCGGTTACAACTTCGGTGCTGGTATGACCGGTGGTTTTGCCTACGTACTGGATATGGATAACAGCTTCGTCGACAAGTACAACCACGAGCTGGTGAACATCCACCGCGTAACCAACGAAGAGATGGAAGGCCACCGCAGCTATCTGCGCAGCGTCATTCGTGAATTCGTTGAAGAAACCAACAGCCCATGGGG
>JBPEXS010000440.1:0-4809 GCA_052031325.1 Thalassolituus sp.
GCCCGCATTCTGACGGAAGGCGAACGTGTCTATGACATTTTCTCCATCGCCAACCGTGAGGGTGGGCCGTATTCTGACCCTGAGCTCTGCGAAACCATTCGTCAGGCCGTGATCAAAGGCCTGAATGAACAGGTAGAACAGCAGAGTAACGTCTGACCAACGCCAGCAGCCTGCCCCAAAAGTGCTGGCTGCATTTTCTCCGGATGACGGTATCGGTCATGTCATGCAGGGCTCTAATGTTGCCGCCCGTCACAACTCTGTTCCACCCCCTTCAGAGGGGCTGCACCTGATACGCTGCTGCCATACCCATTACTGGTGATGTGTCATGACTGAGAAAACCCTGCAGACTCTGATTCCTACTTACCCGACTTCGGATGGCGACGGCGTCAGAATCCGCCGTGCCGCCCTGTTCGATCAGCCTGTAGCTGATCCGTTTCTGATGCTGGATGAACTCGTATCTGACGATGAAGCCGACTATATCGGCGGCTTTCCTCCTCATCCTCACCGCGGTATGGAGACCCTGACCTACCTGATCAAGGGTGCGCTTAAGCATCGTGATCACCTCGGCAACACAGGCGAAATACGCAGTGGAGGCGCGCAGTGGATGTCGGCCGGAAAAGGCATCATTCACAGTGAAATGCCGGAGCTGGATATGGGGGGCCTGCACGGCTTTCAACTATGGATTAACCTGCCTGCCAGCGAAAAAATGCTCCCGCCTAAATACCGCGACGTGCCTGCCACTGAGATTCCGGTAGCAGAGCTCAGCAACGGCATCCGCGCTGCGGCCATCGCCGGTAACTGGCAGGTCGATGGCGAAACCCTTCACGGCCCACTGAGCGACCTGGCCGCCGGTGCAGCCTATCTCGACCTGTCGCTGCCGGCCGGTGAAAACCTGACGCTCCCGATAAGCGCCGGGCACCGTTGTCTGGTGTATGTATTTCAGGGGCAGCTGGACACCAACCCGGTAGTACCTGAACAGACCCAGACCCTGTTTGCCTTCAGCGAAACTGGCGACCAGATCTCGCTGAATGCGCAGAGCGATGCGCGCATGCTGGTATTGAGTGGCACGCCGATTAAAGAGCCTGTGGTGCACTACGGGCCCTTTGTGATGAATACGCATGAAGAGATTGAGCAGGCAATCCGGGATTACCAGAGTGGGAGTTTTGGGAAGTAATTATAAAACGGATACTGAAAGGCCTCTCTCCGGAGGATCTTATCCTCCGGACCTCCTGCTTTTTCGTCGACGGCTCGCTGATCCTTTCATCCTGCAAGCTCCTTCAGTTCACGTCACGATTCGGCGTCCTGCCTCAGCGTGACTTGCTCAACGTCCTGTTTCGCAGAACTGACCGCTTTTGGATTTCAGGGCTCGCAGCAGACGAAAACAATTCCAGACGCACTACCGCGTACTAAGCGCACACATCAGAAATTCAAAATCACAGACAAGAAACGGTAGGAATGAAAAAAATATTAATCTTTCTTCTTCCGGATCGGAGCAAAACCTTCTTTATCCATCAGGTTGCCCTGAGTCTTAGGGCGACTCGGTCTTGGCCCGGCACGCTTCTTAGCGGATACCGTACGCTTGGCCGATGACTTCTTAGCCGCAGCGCCACGCGCCACAGGTTTCTTTTTCTTGTTGCCAGCGGCTTTACCCGAGGCTTTTACTTTTTTCGGCCCGGTAAAGTTCGCTTTCAGTTCTTTGATGGTACGGGGTTCCATCTGCTGCTGCAGATAGCGCTCAATGGAGGCTTTCAGGTTCCATTCATTCTGCGCAATCAGGCTGATCGCCAGACCTGCATTACCGGCCCGGCCAGTTCGGCCGATACGGTGCACATATTCATCACCTTTGCGCGCGAGGTCATAATTGATGACCAGATCCATCCCTTCGACGTCCAGTCCGCGAGCGGCAACGTCGGTCGCCACCAGCACACGACGACGACCTTCACGCAGTGTCTGCATGACATAGTTACGCTCATCCTGGGTCATATCGCCGTGCAGTGTGGCAATGTCTGAGCGATGACCGATCAGGAAAGACGACAGGCGTTCTGCTTCTGTTCGTTTATTAACGAAAATGATGGCCTTTTCGAACGTTTCATTGGCCAGCAGCCAGGTCAGCAGACGATCTTTATGAGCATTATCATCGGCCAGAATGCGTTGCTGACGGATCAGGTCATGCTGTTCCTGAATACGGTGAGTGGTGATTTCCTGCGGCTCTTTCAGCCAGCTGCGCGCCATGCGCCCTACCCCTTCATGACGCAGCGTTGCTGACAGCATCAGGGTCTGGCGGCTGACGGGCGTCGCACCAACGATCATGGACATATCTTCCGCAAAGCCCATGTCCAGCATACGGTCGGCTTCATCCAGAATCAGAAATTCAACATCCTGAAGCTCAACGGTTTTGCGCTTCATATGATCCACCAGACGACCTGGCGTGGCGATGATGATCTCGGGGTTTTTGCGCAGCATAGAAGCCTGATAGCGGAACTCTTCACCACCAGTGAGAGTCCCTGCATTAAGGGAAACCCGATCTGTCAGACGCCGGCACTCCTTAAGAACCTGACGCGCCAGCTCGCGGGTCGGCGTCAGAATCAGAGCACGGGTCGCTGACCCGGGCGCCTCTTTATTCAGCAGTGTCTGTATCACAGGCAGCAGATACGCCAGGGTTTTGCCACTGCCGGTCTCTGCACAGACCTGAACGTCAGCCCCCTGCATCACCGCAGGAATAACTTCCTGCTGAACTTCGGTGGCCTGTTGAATATTCTGTTGTGCCAGACCTTCAGTCAGTCTGGGGTGGAGTTCTGTCCCGGCAAACACAATTGGGTTCTCAGTAAGGGCCTGTTAACACTAATTAAACTGACCTGTTATTGGCTAAATTTTCCCGACAAGGCGAAGAGAGTGTGGAATAAAGGTTTGAATGAGCAAACAACAAGGTACTCTGGAGAATGTTAGCCATAACCCTTTGGGCTGAGGCCGGATTCCCCCGATAACTGCGTTATTCGTTACTCATTTAGTCCACTAATATCGTTCCTCATGCCTTGTTACGAAGGAACCGTCTCTCAGCAGGCCTAGTTTAATTAGTGTGAACAGGCCCTAAAAAGAGGCATTATAACAAACTCCTGGAAGACACAGACGACTGTCGTGTAACCAGGAAAACCCGATTACATTGACTGCTTTTTCCAGGGATATTTATGAAAAAACTGCTCGGACTGACGCTTCTCAGCGCTGCCATTGCCGGATGTGCCACTTCACCGACCGGACGTACACAGCTGATGCTGGTCTCGCCACAATCCGCCATTGTTGAATCTGAGAAAGCCTACGCCAGCACCATGACGGAGCTGGACAGTGAAAGCAAGCTGATTACTGACCCGGCCTGGGTAAAACGCATCTCCACCATCACTGGCCGCCTGGTCACAGAAGCGGTGAAAATGGAGCCCTCCACCAAAGACTGGAAGTGGAGCGTTGGCATCATTGATGACCCCGGCACACTTAACGCCTGGTGCATGGCTGGCGGCCGCATGGCGATTTACACCGGCATCGTCACTCAACTGAATCTGACCGATGACGAAATTGCTCAGATCATGGGCCATGAAATTGCGCATGCACTGGCCAACCACACTGCAGAGCGTATGTCCCGTGCGGTGGCTATGAATGCGGGCCTGATGGCAACCGCCGCAGTGACCGACAACAACGGTCTGGTTTTATCCGGCACGGCCATGGCGGCTAAGCTGGCTCTGGAACTGCCCAACAGTCGTACAGCAGAAAGTGAAGCTGACCGCATTGGTATTGAGCTGGCGACACTGGCTGGCTATAAACCTGAAGCGGCTGTCTCTCTGTGGAATAAAATGAAACAGGCCGGTGGCGGTGGCGGACCTCAGTTCCTGAGCACCCACCCTTCACCGGATAACCGTGCTCAGACACTGGACGGCTTAGGCCCACAAATGATGAAACTGAATCCGAACCTGAAGAAGGCGGCTATCAGCAAGGTCGATATCATCACAGACGCCGACCAGCTGATGTAACCAGACTGATTACCTGAATTCTGACCAAAAAAAAGCAGCCAACTGGCTGCTTTTTTTTGCGCTGAAACCGTCAGGTTACACAGTTTCAATGTCGTAGCGGGAGAACACAGAGGCATAGTTCTCCGTGATTTCCTCGATGGTCAGACCGTGGGTAGACACATCGTACTTGTGCTTACTGGTGTATTTGCTGGCACGCTCTTCTTCTTCTTTCAGTGTCTGACTGAAGGCATCGGTCAGTTCGTAGTTCAGAGTCGCGTAGATTTTTTCAGCAACCGCAGTTGGCGTCGCTACCAGGTCAGAGTACTTAATAACGATGCGGTGATCTTCAGGGTATTTCTCAACGGCATCACCGGCATACTGGTACCAGTAAGTGGTAGAAACATACGCCAGCTCTTTGAGGTGAGCGTTGTCCATCGGGCCGTTGGCGATGTTGTACATGTTGGCGTACAGGTTCATTACAGACGGTACACATTCGTACGGTGAACGTACCAGGTACACCATTTCGGCATCCGGGAATTCATCAAAGATAGAAACAATCTTGCCGCAGTCCGCCGGGTTTTTAGTCATGTAGGTTTTGTCAGGACCGAACACATACATGTGCTTTTTGATCAGCAGATGACGGAAACCCATGATCTTGCTGCGCTGCTCTGCAGACAGGTTTTCATCGAAATAAACGTAGTTTTCGATCAGGCGGTAATCCGGGAAGAAAAAGTACAGATAGCAGGAGGTGAAAGACGTCAGGAACAGTACTTCGTCTTCTTCTGTTTCAAACAGACCCACTTTGTGAATTTTG
>JBPEXS010000441.1:0-2596 GCA_052031325.1 Thalassolituus sp.
ATGACGGCCAGTTATACAATTCCAAAAAACTGAAAAAAGATCACTTTTCTGCTTTGCCCGATGCGGTGAAAGACTTTCTCAATCACATACGTAACGATCATGAACTGCGTTGGGGTGGGGATTTTACGACCGAAGACCCGGTGCATATTGATGATGATTTTTATCACAAGCAGGAAGCTCTTTATCTGGCCAAATTGCAGAGCCGGGTGGACCAGCTCAATGCCTGATCAACCTCTTTAACACGCTGATTGAATCGGTTTTATGGCAAGAAAAATTCTGATTTTTGGTAATTCCGGTTCGGGAAAATCCACGCTGGCAAAGCGTCTGAGCCTGCAGGATGGACTGGCACACCTCGATCTGGACACGCTCGCCTGGCAGCCCTATGACCCGGAGTCAGGTCCGCCGCAACGTCGTTCTCTGACAGAATCAGAAGCCATTCTGAACGCGTTTGTAGAACAACATACTGACTGGGTCATTGAGGGTTGTTATGCGGATCTGCTTGGGTTACTGATTAATGCGGCCAGTGACATGATTTTCCTGAATCTGCCTGTTGAAGACTGCATTGCCAATGCACAACAGCGCCCCTGGGAGCCACATAAATACCCTTCCAAAGAAGCTCAGGATGCTAATCTGGAAATGCTCATAGACTGGATACGGCACTATGAGACTCGCTCGGATACCTTCTCTCTGGCTGCTCATAAGACGCTGTATAACGCCTTTTCCGGCCGCAAGCAGATGTTTAGTTCGCGCCCGGCGGATCATTAAGCCAGACTGTTCTTGAGCATATTGCGGATATCCCGCGCCGGCGGTGCACCGAACAGGCGGCTGTACTCACGGCTGAACTGAGAAGCGCTTTCATAACCCACCTGAAAGGCGGCTTCTGATGCATCAATGTGTTGTGTCAGCATCAGTCGACGTGCTTCGTTGAGGCGCATTTTCTTCTGAAACTGCATCGGGCTCATGGCTGTCATTGAACGGAAGTGGTTATGAAATGCCGACACACTGAGGCCCGCCCTGTTGGCCAGATCTTCCACTTTCACTGAGGTATTGTAGTTCGCCTTCAGCCACTCAATGGCTCTGGCCACCTGGTAGCCATGGTTTCCGACGGAGACAATCTGTTGCAATCGGCTGCCGTTTTCGCTGCGCAGTAACCGGTAATAGATTTCCTGTTGGATCAGTGGCGCAAGAACGGGAATATCATCCGGCTGTTCTAGTAAAGCCAGCAAGCGACCGAAAGCGTCCAGCAACCTGTCATCCAGGGGGCTGATGGCGACACTGCGTTTATTGGCCTGATGTCGGGTTGGCTCTATGCCATTCTCCATCATCAGACGGGCGATGGCCTTCAGATCCAGATCCATGGTCAGCCCCAGATAGGGGGCCTGTGTACTGGCTTCTGTGATGTGTGATACCACCGGCAGGTCCAGCGACGTAATCAGTGAAGTAGCCGGATCATAGTCAAAGGCCTCATCGCCCAGGATCAGACGCTTCCGACCCTGGCCGATCAGACAAATGCTTGGGGCCAGCATTTAACTTGTCGGTTCGGTGGTATGTTCCCAGCGGTGCAGGCTGAGTCCCGCAATTGGTGTGTCGTAGCGGTTAGTACCCTGTGTCCAGTGGCTGATCAGACTAATCAGGGTACCGGGTACGCTAGGAGTGTTCAGTAGGTTCATTGTCAGAGGCAACCCGTCTTTATTCCTGATGTTCTAATCAGGCAAGAAAATACGCACTATTTCAAGGCTTTCTCTGTAAGTGAAGAGAATCAGGCAAAACTTCAGGAGAATCTGGATAACGCTGATTAACCTCAGGCCGTAATCTGAAGTCATTGGTATTCATCACTCACAGGAGTTGGATTCATGACTTTCTTACCCCGGAGACTACAAGGCCTGCTTAAACCGATGTCGCAATGCCTAGCGGCGATGGCTTCACTGACTGCCGCAGCGGCAGAGCCATCTGAAGACGCTTCCTCTCAGTCAGAGCAGATACTGTACTCTCAGAATTCACAACCGGCCTTTAGTGGCCCGGCAGACCTCTTTGTTGGCGAGGTCGATGTTCAGGTGTTGTTTCCTGATAACCCTCAGACGGCTTTTTCCGGAGCCTATGTCACTTTTCAGCCTGGCGCCCGCACAGCCTGGCATACACACCCGGCAGGGCAGCATATGGTGGTAACGGATGGCTGGGCGCTGACCGGTACACGCGATGGTCGTGTTCTCCTGTTTGAAGAAGGTGAAACGGTCTGGTGCCCTGCGGACATTGATCACTGGCATGGGGCGACTCAACACCGGGCCATGACACACCTTGTGATTACAGGTGATAAAAACGGTGAGAATGTGACCTGGAAAGAGCAGGTCACTGACAAGGCGTATCAGGACGCCGTTGCTAAGACCAGTCCTGCCACACCTGAGCTGAGCGGACTCAGTCAACAGGAGGCCGCACTGGTGCCTGTCGCAGCCTTTACCGCCAGTGGTGAACTACCAGCACTCCGTACGGCGTTCAACAGGGCGCTGGATGCTGGTGTCACCATCAACGAACTCAAAGAAAGCGTTCTGCATTTGTACGCCTACCTGGGTTTTCCCCGTGCACTGAACGCCATGTCTGT
>JBPEXS010000442.1:0-1012 GCA_052031325.1 Thalassolituus sp.
CATACAAAGGGCAGCCTGCCTATCAGAATATGATTGATAACCCGTCAGAGATCCGCGTGCATGGCACTCAGTACCTGTTGGAGAAACTCGACCATGACGACAGCCTGCTCATTGTCGATGATGTATTCAGCACCGGGCTGAACATCCGCGCGGTCATCCAGCGGCTGCAGACCAAACTCAAGCGCAACATGCCTTCTCAGGTGCATCTGGCTACGCTCTACCAACGACCTGACTTTAACCGCACGGACATACAGCCTGACTATTGCCTGCATCAGACCAGTGACTGGCTGGTCTTCCCATATGAATTACAGGGTCTGAGCAAAGCCGACATAGAACACCACAAAGCCTTTGTTGCTCCGCTATTATCAGAGGTATCTGACTGACATTCTGCCTGGCAGGAGGCTCTATGGAACTGGGTGCATTTTCGATCAGCCTGACCGTAAAAGACATTAAGAAGTCCCGCGCTTTTTACGAGGCACTGGGGTTCGCTGTAACCGGCGGCGACCAGGATCAGGGCTGGCTGATCATGAAGAATGGCGACAGCCTCATCGGTTTGTTTCAGGGCATGTTCGATAAGAACATCCTGACCTTTAACCCCGGCTGGAATCAGCAGGCTGAGGAGCTTGGCGAATTCACCGATATCCGCGATATCCAGAAAAAGCTCAAGGCTGCCGGTGTTGAACTGACGCGCGAAGTCGACGAGACAAGCACCGGCCCGGCCAGTCTGACCTGCCTGGACCCGGATGGTAATCCGGTGCTGATCGACCAGCACCGCTGAACAGAAACATCTTTACAGCCGGTAGCCCAGTCGCTTTTCGACGAGCCGGCGCTCCCAGCCGGGGCTCAGAAAGCGGATCACCTCATGAGCCATCAAACCCTGAATGGCGATGGCAATGCCTGCCCCCGCTGTCATCAGATACACCGGCCACTGACCATGAAAGGCCACCAGAAAAACCGGCGCAATGACCAGAAACACCATGAGGCTTTCATAAAAGCGCTTGATGCGTCGGAC
>JBPEXS010000443.1:0-2487 GCA_052031325.1 Thalassolituus sp.
CACTTTCGGAAACACGCGCATGGATTCTGGAGTCATATAGCCATCACGCAGGAAATTCATGCTGGCATTGGCCTGCAGATAACCGTCATCGGCCGGAATAGAACAGCAGCCCATCATGAAATCGATGTTCTCTTTTTCCATGTAGTCCGCGATAAAACCCCACAGATGGGCAAGGCCTGAGCCCGAGCGGAATTCCTGATCGACGCAGGTACGACCGATCTCCATATAACTGTGTCCGGGCTTAAGGACCCTGCTGATATCGAATTCAGTCGCAGAGTAGAAACCACCGGCGCGGGCCGCAAGGTCATTGGTCAGGATACGGCTGTAAGCCACAATCTGACCAGAAGCCTGGTCTTTCACCACCAGATGCATGCAGTAGTCGTCGAAGCGGTCTTTATCGATGCCTGCATCGGCCCCCTGAACCTGAGCTCCCATATCCTGTGCGAATACACGGTAGCGCAGTTCCAGTGCTTTGCGGATATCCTGCGGATCCTGAGTGATATAGGCCACCAGTGCGGCGGGCTGATCCTCAGTAATGAGATCCTCAACGATACGATGTGCTTTAGCCTGTTGCATGCGGTTGTCCACTCAAACGGTCACGCGCAATTTATAACGATTGGGTGACAGATATATGACAGGGTCGTGTCTCGGGGCATGTCTGGCCGGTTCTGGCAGAACCGGTCTTTCCTATGATGTTAAAAAGCCCGCAGAGACGCTGCCTGTTTCTTTCTGTAGGCCACAAAACGGCCGGTCAAAAAAAGGTGCGCTATCCTAATGAATGGGAGGCCATAATGAAACGACTATTTGGGACAATCGCCGGGCTCATATTCTTTACCTGTCAGTTTGTGCAGGTCAGCGCAGAAACACCCTTGTTAAGTAGGGCTGAAGCTCAGCAGGTACTGTCAGAGGAGTATGAAGGTCAACCTCTGTACTGGAAGCCTCAGCGGTTGCCGGCCATGGTGCCCCAGTCTGCCGTTGGTGCTGATGCCCAATTGCTCAGGCAGCTGGCTGATCTTGATGTCATCGAGCGCGAAGCCTCCATGGAAATGCGCTCGCTCGGTGAAGGTCGAAGCCGTATTGAGCTGAACTGGATCTACCGCTGGCCTGATTCTGAACAGGAAGGGGTTTATTTCGGTACCCGGCGTCTGGCGGAAATACGTGAAGTTGGCCCTGTGGTGAATCAGGGGGAGGGCTGGTTTGCTAACGTGAAAGTGGCCTGGTACGTCGTTGACATGCCGCTGTGGACAGAGCATCCCCAGCTGGAAAATATCCGCCTGTTCCGACGCAGCCGCGAGTCAGAAGAGAAGCCCTTCGAGGCTGGTCTGGCGCTGGTTCATCGCCAGGGCGGTTGGCACCTGTGGCAGTCTTCGGGGGTTCAATGATGCAGAAACTTATAGTCCAGCTGCATAATATGACCCCTGAGGCATAAAAAACCCTAAAAGGCGTAGTAATAATGCGCATTTGCGCTTGATTTTGAGGGGCATTGATCGTTCCATATACCGGAAAGCAGGTTTACACCTGATAAGGACTCGCAGTAACGGTCGTCAGAGGATCGGCATCCATGCCCAAAAAACCCTTCACCCCCGAGGAAGTAGCAGCACAGCGCGAGCGCATCATGAGTGCGGCCTCTCAGGTCATGGCTGAAGTGGGATTTCACCATCTCTCCATGCGCAAACTGGCATCACAGCTGGGCATGACGGCCAGTAATATCTACAACTACTTTCCCGATAAAGAATCCCTGTTCCTGCACACGCGTCTGCATGGGTTTGGTCTGCTGCTGACCGATATCAACGAAGGTATGCGTCTCAATACGGATGCCCGAGCGGCGCTGTTGAATTTTGCAGAGAGCATGATTCAGTTTGCTCAGCAGAACCCGGGGTACTACCAGCTCATGTTCCAGCCGCCGCGTCTGCGCCTGGACCAGTCTGACCATCAGCACCGTGACGTGCAGCAGCAGGCTGAGCGCATGCTGGATGAATGGCAGACTCACCTGCTGTCACTGCTCGCCGATGCCTTTCCGGCTGTGGTTGAATCCAAATCTGAAACCTGTCACCGCCAGCTGGCGCTGTTCTTTGTCTCAAGCGTTCATGGACTGATCGACACTTACTATCACGGTGCTCTGGCCGGTCTGCTGTCGGGTATTGACCTGATTCCTGAAGATGTCGTTAAGAATCAGCTGGAATGGCTGATGACCTCTCTGGTGCGTGAAGCCGAAGGTGTGTCCTGATCGTTTCAGGATGCTCTTTCAGGTGGTAAGCGACCTTCCAGTTCGTAAACAAACGCCAGAATCACCGCAATGATCTGATACAGCTGCTCAGGAATTTCTTCCCCTACATCCAGCTGCCCCAGCCAGCTTACCAGCTCGGCATTTTCATAAACCGGAACCTCATTGGCCAGTGCCAGCTTGATGATGGCCTGAGCCAGTTCATCTTCGCCACTGGCGGCAACCTTAGGCGCGGTCGTGCCATCGTATTTCAGCGCAATGGC
>JBPEXS010000444.1:0-1589 GCA_052031325.1 Thalassolituus sp.
TCCAACAATAACTTCATTCGCTAAATCAACCACTAAGACATAAAATACACGGCATTATGTCCCAAGCCAGTGAGAGCGTCCAATTGAACTCCCGCATTGATCTTCATTGCCACACCACCGCATCTGACGGGGCACTTGCGCCTGCTGATCTTCTGCAGCGAGCTGCCAGTCGTGGTATCAAGACATTGGCGATTACAGATCATGACACCCTGGCGGGCTACCGGGAGATCAGATCGCAGGCCGGTGCTATGGGGGTTGAACTCATCACCGGCATAGAGCTGTCGTGTGTCTGGTCCGGAGTGACCATTCACATCGTCGGACTGAATGTGGATCCTGATTCAGAGGTAATGCAGAACGCCGAAAACATTCAGACACGAGCGCGTGAAGAGCGGGCCGAACTGATTGTTCAGCGTGTCGGTAAGAAGCTGGGCCAGACCCTCGACCTCGAAGCTGTGCGTCAGTACGCCGGTGGTGACGCCATCGGGCGTCCGCACATTGCCCAGTATCTGGTTGAGCAGAAGCTGGTGCCGGATATGCGCACGGCGTTCAGCAAATACCTTGGATCGGGCAAAGTCGGTGACGTAAAAACTCACTGGCCGGACATGAGTGAGGCGGTGCGTTGGATCGTCGATGCCGGTGGTATTCCGGTGATGGCCCATGCCCACCATTACAAAATGACGCGCACTAAGCTGCGCAACTGCCTGCGCGACTTTGTTGCCGCAGGTGGTCAGGCATTAGAAGTCGCCTATGGCCTGATGGACAACAACCAGCGCGGCCAGATGACCGTGCTGGCCAAAGAATTTGGTCTGATGGGCTCCTGCGGCAGTGATTTTCATGGCCCCAACCGCTTTGGTCTCGACCTTGGCGTGATGTGTGACTTCCCCAAAGATATTAAACCCGTCTGGAGTGTCTGGCAGACCTCCAGCGCCTCTGCAGACGCGCAGACAGCGAATCATTAAGGACAACCTGTGAGTCAGTTTTTTCAGATACACCCCGACAACCCTCAGCAACGCCTGGTCAAACAGGCCGCTGAAATCCTGCGCAGTGGCGGACTGGCGGTGATACCCACTGACTGTGCTTATGCACTGGCCTGTCGTGTGGGCGATAAAAATGCCACCGAGCGGGTTTCGCGACTGCGTGAACTTGGCCCCAAGCATAACTTCACCCTTCTATGTCGTGACTTCTCGGAACTCTCAACGTACGCCAAAGTGGATAACAGCCAGTTTCGTCTGTTGAAAGCTCATACTCCCGGAGCCTTCACCTTTATCCTGCCGGCCACCCGCGAAGTCCCGCGTCTGCTGATGCACCCGAAGAAACGCACCATCGGCATCCGTGTGCCAGACAATGCGATTGCCATGGCACTGCTCGAAGAAATGGGCGAACCGCTGATGACTACCTCACTGATTATGCCGGGTGATGAGCTGCCATTATCTAACCCCTACGATATCCGTCAGACGCTTGAGCACGCCGTGGATGTGGTTATTGATGGGGGGTTCTGTGGGTTTGAAGCCACGACCGTGATTGAAATGACTGAAGAAGTGCCTGAGCTGCTGAGGCAGGGGGTAGGGGACGCGAGCGCGTTTGTGTGA
>JBPEXS010000445.1:0-1828 GCA_052031325.1 Thalassolituus sp.
CTCGTGAAGAAGATATTCCGGTACTTTTTCTTTCCACTCTGTCACTGCTGAGCGCTCCGGATGGCGAAGTGGTCAGTGAAGACTGGAAAGAGTTTAACGAAGACGAACTGAATTACCGTTACCGTCGCCTGGAGAGTCAGGCACGGGAAAACCCTCAGCATCTGATTCTGCGGGCTGGGCAGATCTTTTCATTCTCATCCGATGATTATTCTGGCCAGATTCTTAACTCCATCCGTAATGAACCGGAACTGGCGCTGGATATGAACCGTTTTTTTGAACCGACACCCGCGGATGACGTTGCGGATGTCATTCTGGCGGTTCTGCGTCAGGTGAACTGCAGTGACAGCCTCTGGGGCACCTATCATTTTTCGGGTGCGGAGTCGCTGTCGTCGTACGCGTTCGCTGAGGCCATGCTGTCCGAGGCCGGACAGTACGAGGACCTTTCAGATACCACGCTGCTGTCGCAGGAGAATCAGTTTCTGCCGCAGATCTGGACCCCCGTGTCTGACCACAGCCGTCTGTTTCATACCTTCGGCATCAAGCCCAAACCCTGGCGGCAGGGCCTTTCACGGCTGGTGCGGCAATATTATCGCGCTGAAAGTTGAGCGTGTCGGGCTGCTTAAAAAATACCAGTCGTTCAGACGGGGCTGGCAGGCTTCAGTGCGCTGCCAGAGTCCGGGCTTCCTGATAGAGTTTCATCAGCTTTTCAGTAATGACCCGCTGCAGGCCGCTGGCCTCCAGTGCTGAGAAATTACTGAGTTCTTTCAGGCGGATGCGGTGCAGATGCATGGATGGCAGTTTGTCGTTAAATTCCCGCAGATCCCCCTTCATCAGAACCGGCAGGAACGGGTCACTGTTGGTGCTGCGTTTCATGATCTGTTTCAGACCTTCCTGAAAGGGTACTGGCACCGAGCGTACATCGCGGCTCTTGTGAGAGACCACCATATACAACCCCTGCTTACCGATCAGATTTCCAGGAATGATGTGCAGCCCAGTTGAACAGAAGGCACTGTCCGGCAGACGACTGAACGTATCATGGAAGGCATATGGGTCCGGCAGGATCACCATCTGACGCCCAGCATCTTCTGGAAAAAAGATACTGTAATTGGTGTACAGCTGATGGACGGAAGATGAGAACACACAGAGGCGGTTCTCAAAAAGTTTCACGAAAGCCTTGGCGCGTTCATGTTCTTTGAACTTCTGGAGATTCCAGACCAGGTCATCGTTTTTATTTAAGTGTTCTGCAGTATTCATAGTACCGGCAGACCTCTTCCCAACCTCATGAGAAGCTGGTTAATAGCGAGTTATTATTATCCACGGAAACCGACGGCTACGCGGGGAGTTCCTGAGAGTCAGAAAAGATTCTGATTGAAAACTTATAACTGCTGGCGGTTTTTTACTACTAAACACATAGCCAATTTACATGATCATTAATAAATAGGAAGGTATCAGACGGGTGTAATTACAATTGTCCGGAAAGGCCGTTCTGACCTGTCAGACATAAAACTAACGAGGCTAACAAAAGCCAGGGATCAGGCCCTTCGCCCTTGGCTGCATGATCCACTTTCTCGGCCAGTAACAGTGACTGGGTCAGCTGGTTGCGGTTCAGACGCTTCATCGCACTGCGGTAAAGCCCCTGTTGTTTAGGCCAGATAAATTGTTTACGGAAAACGTCCCCCAGCTTTTCAGGTGGCGCATCCTGCAGTGCGATTAACTGGCGGATCTTGCGCGTTAATGCTCCCAGAATCATCAGCGGTTCATTACCTTCTGACTGCAGGTGAGAAAGAATGCGGCTGGCTTCAGCAGTCTGGCCTGTCAGGCAGGCATC
>JBPEXS010000446.1:0-32752 GCA_052031325.1 Thalassolituus sp.
AAGGTTTTAAGAACCTTCTCCGGATCTGACCCATTACTAAGCTGGCGCAGAGCCTTCTGCAGCTGCTCTTCCCGCAACTGCTCAAGATTCGCCCGCAGATCCGTGAGGGTATTCACCGCATCCAGCGCGCGCACTTCGCGCATAAAGTGTTCAACACCGGCCTCAATCAACTGCTCTGCCTGACGGGCAGCGTCTTCCCGCGAGCGCACATTCTCTTCAATGATGTCGCGCAGATCATCGACAGTGTAGAGATAGACATCCCGCAGGTCACCTACCTCGGCTTCAATATCCCGGGGCACGGCGATATCCACCATAAACATGGGTTTGTGGCGGCGTTTTTTCAGCGCCTTCTCGACCATCCCTTTACCCAGAATCGGCAAAGGGCTGGCCGTGGAGGAGATCACGATATCGGCTTCATTCAACACGGAAGGAATGTCTTCCAGCAGAATGGCATCCGCATGGAAGGTCTCGGCCAGATGCTGAGCACGGGCCAGAGTTCGGTTGGCTACGGTAAGCTTGCCAATTCCAGCCTGAGTCAGATGGCGGGCCACCAGCTCTATGGTTTCCCCCGCACCCACCAGCAGGGCACGACTTTCACTGAGATCGGAGAAAATGTGCTGAGCCATGCGCACGGCGGCAAAAGCCACCGACACCGGGTTCTGGCCAATGGCGGTATCGGTACGGATCTGCTTGGCAATACTGAAGGTTTGCCGGAACAGCCGACCCAACTCGGCGCCCACGGTCCCCGACTGCTGAGCCACGGCATAGGCGGATTTCATCTGACCAAGGATCTGCGGCTCACCCAGCACCAGCGAATCCAGACCACTGGCGACACGCATGGTGTGCGCCACCGCAGCTTCGTTCTGGAGCGCATAGAGTGAGGTTTCAAGATCGGCCCGGCCAATGTTCTGATTCAGAACGAGCCAGTCAGCAATGACAGATGGCGCGGTTTCATCGCCTGTGACATAGACTTCAGTGCGGTTACAGGTAGACAACACCACCACTTCTGACTGGCCACCCAGCGCCTGCATCTCCTGCAGGACAGCAGGCACCGCCGCGGGGTCAAACGCTACCCGCTCCCGTACCGCTACGGGGGCGGTACGATGGTTGATGCCGAGTGTCCAGATACCCATTCTGCCTGCCGGAAAACTACTTAAGTGGGGGATTATAAACATCTGATCATCGCATTTCCCGTTTTAATATGGCTTTGACCGGACGTGAAATGACTTTGATTGAGTCTGGAAGCGTCAGCATCGGGGAACCCGTGCGGCAAAACAGCGTCATCTCAGACGAAACTTGCACGAAAGCCACGCACATAACAGAATCGGTTTAACGGCTGACCAGACCCGGCTATGCTTAACGAGGAAGCCACCATCAGAATGACAATACCTTTGACTGCGACCACCCGGATGTCTCCCAACCAGATACGCCAGACGAACCGTCTGAACAACCTCGTAAAATCCGTCCTGCTGCCCTTTGCCCTGCTATCACTTCTGCCCGGCTGCTCGATGCTGATGTCCGATCAGAGCGCGCAAGGCAACCTGACTCCGGATAAAGCAACCGCTTCAGCCCAGGTGAACAGTGCAACGACCAGCACAGGTGCCACATCAGAGGCCATCAAAGCACCGATCCCAAAAGACACCCTGTTCTCGCTGATGGTGGCTGAATTTGCTGGCCATCGTCATCAGTACGATATCGCTATGGATCAGTACCTGCAGCAGGCCGCCCGCACCGGTGATGCAGGCGTTGCCGAACGTGCCCTGCGCATTGCCCAGTACACCGGCCACCCGGAGGGGGTGGCAGAAGCCAGCACGGTCTGGCTGGCTGCCGACCCGGAAAATCCGGCTGCAGTCCAGGCCGCCGCTCAGGTTGCGCTGGCGCAGAAAGATTACGAAGCAAGCCTGAACTACTATCTGCGCTTTTATCAGCTCACAGGTATTGCTCAGTTCGACTTTTTTGCCGCCTCTCTCGCCAGCATCCAGAGCCCCGATTCTCAGGCCGCACTGAATTCACTGGAAAAAGTCGCTCAGGACTACCCACAGGAACCGAACCTGCTCTATGCCCGGGCCATTCTTGAGCAGTCACTTGGCAGTAATGATGAGGCCATCCGACATATTGATGCAGCCCTGAAGATCAAACCCGATTACCTCACCGCCAGCATCCAGAAAGGTCGCATTCTCTCTGCAGATGGTCAGCTGGAGCAGGCCATCCGCTGGATGGGCCGGTTACACAGAAAACACCCGGAGAATAAGCAGGTTGGCCTGCTCTACTCCCGGCTGCTGCTACAGGACAATGAGCTGAAAGACGCACGCTCGGTCTTTGCAGACCTCAACGAAATCTACCCGGAAGACAACCAGATCCTGTTGTCTCTGGCCTTACTTGAGGATGAGCTGGGTGAACACAAACGAGCCAGAGCGCACTTCACCGCCCTGATTGAACGCAATCAGAGCCTGAACGAATCACACTACTACCTGGGTCGTATTGCCGAAGATGAAGAAGAAGACTTGCTGGCTCTGGATCACTACCAGCAAGTGATGAACAGCCGGGAATATCTGCCTGCACAACTGGCTGCCGCACGAGTGCTTACCCGGCTGGAGGGCGTAAATGAAGCCATCAGCTACCTGCAGACTCAGGCTGGCCTATACCCCGAACATGCCAGCCAGCTGACACGCATTGAAACGGATCTGCTGATTACCGCTGACCGTATGGAAGACGCTCTGATGCGACTGACCGGAGCCCTCAACGATACTCCGGATGATGAGAATCTGCGCTACACGCGGGCCATGGTGGCCGAAAAAGTCGGTGACAAAACGCTGATGGAAGACGATCTGCGGCACATCATCGAGCTCAACCCGGACAATGCCGAAGCACTCAATGCCTTAGGCTATAGCCTGATTCTGATGGACGGCCGCCTCAACGAAGCAGAACCTCTGATAACCCGCGCTATTGCCCTGCAACCTGAAAATGCAGCCATCATTGACAGCCTTGGCTGGCTGTATTTCAGACAGGGCCGGATCAACGAAGCAGGCCCACTGTTGATGGACGCCTGGAATCGCATGAACGATCACGAAGTCGCGGCACACCTCGGTGAATGGCTCTGGACCACAGGCAACGCCACTGAAGCCAGAGTCATCTGGAAACGGGGTCTGGAACTGGTCCCTGATAGTCCGGTCATTATGGAAACCCTCGAACGCCTGGGTGTTGAGCCGGACCAGCTCTGATGAATCTGATCGCTATACGCCGCGCTTGTGCACTGGCGCTTTCCCTGATCCTGCTCAGTGGCTGTAGCCTGCTTACACCGAAGGGCGGACAGGATGCACTCCAGAGCAAGCTGGATGAACTGAGCCACTGGCAGGTACGGGGCAAGCTTTCAGTCCGCTCACCGGATGACAGCGCCACGGGCTATCTCGACTGGAAACAGAACCAGCGCGATTTTGATCTCTATATCGCCGGGCCTCTGGGGGCAGGCGCAACCCGCCTCAGCGGCACAGCCAGCAGCGCCAGCCTGACCTTGCCGGGCTGGGAGTCGCCCCGCGAAGCCGAATCACCCGAAGAATTGATGGCACTGTACATGGGATGGGACTTCCCTGTGTCGGACATCCGCTACTGGGTAAAGGGCCAACCCAGCCCGAACGGTACTTTTACAGCAGAGTACGACGAGCATGGACTGCTCAGCCAGCTCAGCCAATACGACTGGACCATCCGTTACAGTCGCTTTTCTCAACAGTCCGGACACTGGTTACCCGGCCTGGTAAAAATTGAAGGTCACGACTTCCGTTTCACCTTCTCCATCCGTGAATGGACCCTGTATGACTGAGTCACTGACCTTGCCGGCTCCGGCCAAACTGAACCTGTTCCTGCACATCACCGGGCGCCGCAGTGACGGTTACCATAATCTGCAGACCCTGTTTCAGTTTCTGGACTACGGCGATGAGCTGACCTTTTCGCCACGTGATGATGACGAACTCACTCTGACCCCCGCCATCGAAGGTGTACCGACAGAAGACAACCTCATCATCAGAGCCGCGGAATTACTGCGACAATCCTCAGGAATCCGCAAAGGGTGCGACATACACCTGCATAAAACCCTGCCAATGGGTGGCGGCCTGGGGGGCGGCAGCTCAGACGCAGCGACCACCTTACTGGCCTTGAATACACTGTGGCAGTGTGGTCTTTCGCTTGATCAGCTGGCCGCACTTGGCCTGCAGCTGGGCGCCGATGTCCCGGTATTTGT
Organism: Thalassolituus sp.; assembly: GCA_052031325.1. Classification (GTDB taxonomy): domain Bacteria; phylum Pseudomonadota; class Gammaproteobacteria; order Pseudomonadales; family Oceanobacteraceae; genus Thalassolituus. The sequence goes on from JBPEXS010000446.1 coordinate 4,235, forward strand.
CCGCGGCCAGGCGGCCTTTGCTGAAGGCGTCGGCGAGGTCCTGACTCCAGTGCCAGAGCTGCCTGAACCCTGGTTTCTGGTGCTCTGTCCGCAAGTGCATGTTAATACTGGAAAAATTTTCTCGCACGAAGGTTTGACAAGGGACACCGACGTCATTACTATTCGCTCCGCGTTGCAGCAAGGCGGCAGAAATGATTGCCAGCAAGTTGTTACCAACCTCTACCCTGAAGTCGGTAACGCATTGAATTTGCTAAATAATTTCGGCCTTGCTAAGATGACTGGAACAGGAGCATGCGTCTTCACCAGCTTCTCTGATGAGAAGCACGCAAGACAGGCTCTGATCCAGATTCCGGCTGATTACCGTGCGTTTGTAGCGAAAGGGTCTAATCTTTCCTCAACTCATAAGGTATTATTCAGACCGTCCTGATGCTGGGGTGTCGCCAAGTGGTAAGGCAACGGGTTTTGATCCCGTCATTCGCAGGTTCGAGTCCTGCCACCTCAGCCATTTTTATTGAATTCCTTTCCCAAAATTCATACCACGGGGGATGCCTGTGTCTAAGTTAATGGTCTTTACCGGTAACGCCAATCCTAAACTGGCTGAGCTGGTAGTGAAACGTCTTGATATCCCTCTGGGTGAAGCCACTGTCAGTAAGTTCAGCGATGGCGAAATCACCATCGAGCTGAATGAAAACGTCCGTGGTAAAGATGTTTTTATCATCCAACCGACCTGCGCACCGACCAATGACAACCTGATGGAAGTGCTGCTGCTGGCTGATGCCCTGCGCCGTGCATCTGCAACACGTGTCACTGCGGTTATTCCTTATTTCGGTTATGCCCGTCAGGATCGTCGTCCGCGCTCCGCCCGTGTACCTATTTCTGCCCGTGCAGTGGCTGACATGCTGTCTGTAACTGGTATCGACCGTGTTCTGACCGTTGATCTGCACGCGGATCAGATCCAGGGCTTCTTCGACATCCCGGTGGATAACGTCTACGGCTCCCCGATCCTGCTGGATGACATGGAGCGCCAGAACTTCGAAGACCTGATCGTCGTATCCCCGGATATCGGTGGTGTAGTTCGTGCCCGTGCGATCGCTAAACAGCTGAATGTCGACCTGGCCATCATCGATAAGCGTCGCCCTAAAGCCAACGTTTCCGAAGTGATGCACATCATCGGTGATGTCAAAGACCGTACCTGTGTACTGGTCGACGATATGGTCGATACCGCCGGAACCCTGTGTCAGGCCGCCAAAGCGCTGAAAGAATTCGGTGCGAAAAAGGTTGTCGCCTACTGTACACATCCTGTACTATCCGGCCCCGCGATTGAGCGTCTCGGTAAGTCCCAACTGGACGAACTGGTGGTTACTGACACGATTCCACTGTCCGATGCTGCCCAGGCTCTGGGTAACGTCCGCCAGCTGACCATTGCCGGCCTGCTTGCGGAATCCATCCGCCGGGTCAGCAACGAAGAATCCATCAGTGCCATGTTCCGTTAAGGAACATTCTGAGGAGTTCCGATAGGAACACCTGAGAGAGTTCCGCTAGGAACCTCTAGCTCAGCAAAAATTTATACCGGCCCTCTGAATCGGTCGCAGATTCAGAGGGCTTTTTAGTCCCAAAAGAGGAAATAACCATGTCAGACTTTACTCTGTCAGCAGTAGCCCGCGCAGAAGCAGGGAAAGGTGCGAGCCGCCGCCTGCGTCGCGAGAACGGCGTACCTGCCATCGTATACGGTGGTGATGCCACGCCAGTTACCATCACTCTGAAAGCCAACGAACTGAACAAGGCGCTGGAAAGCGAAGCCTTCTACAGCTCCGTGATCAACCTGAGCGTTGACGGCAAAGAAGAGACTGTGATCCTGAAAGATCTGCAGCGTCACCCAGCCAAAGCACTGATCTGGCACGCCGACTTCCTGCGTGTTAACAAAGATACTGTGATCAAGGCGACCGTACCTCTGCACTTCATTAACGAAGAGAAGTGTAAAGGCGTTAAGCTGAACGGCGGTATCATCGTTCACCAGATGACCACTCTGGACATCGTCTGTGACGCAGCTCACCTGCCAGAATACATCGAAGTTGATGTGACCGATCTGGACGTGGGTGAATCCATCCACCTGACTGAGCTGAAACTGCCAGAAGGTGTTGAAGCACAGGCTCTGACTCACGGTGATGAAGATCACGACACCTCTATCGTGTCTGTTGCAGCGCCAAAAGGCCCTGTTGAAGACGCTGAAGGTGAAGAGGCTGCTGAAGGCGAAGAATAATTCGCCTGATGTAAAAAAAGCGGGGCTTGTCCCCGCTTTTTTATTGGTTACGATTTCTCCACGTTCTATCGTTTTGCCAGAGAGAGCAGCATGGCCGATCCCATCCGACTGATTGCCGGGTTAGGTAATCCGGGCAGTGAATACGAACAGACCCGACATAACGCCGGCTTCTGGCTGGTTGAACAGCTGGCCCGTCGTGAAGGTGTCAGCCTGTCGCCGGATAAAAAGTTTCATGGCCTGACAGGCAAAGTCCGCATCGGCGGGCAGGAATGTCACCTGCTGTTACCCAGCACCTTTATGAACAAAAGTGGCCTTGCCGTAGGTGCCCTGGCTAACTTCTATCGCATCAAGCCATCTGAAATTCTCGTTGTTCACGATGAGCTTGATCTGCCTCCCGGCGTTGCCCGCTTTAAAACCGGCGGCGGTCACGGCGGCCAGAATGGTCTTCGCGACATCATCAGCGCTCTGGCAAACAACAAAGACTTTCACCGCCTGCGCATAGGCATTGGTCATCCCGGTGACAAAAGCCGCGTCACGGGTCATGTACTGGGCCGCGCCAGCAAAGCAGAACAGCAAAGTATCGATGCTGTCATTGATGAAGCACTGTGCGTTCTGCCCGATGCCATTGGTGGTGATATGGCGAAAGCCATGAACCGGTTGCATTCGTACAAAGGCTGAATCGACAAGCCACGCGGAGCGGGTACAATACGCGCTCTGATTCTTTACCGATTACTTCAAGCAGGACACACAGATGGGCTTTAAATGCGGAATCGTTGGTCTCCCCAACGTTGGTAAATCCACTCTCTTCAACGCACTGACCAAATCCGGCATTGCCGCTGAGAACTTCCCTTTCTGTACCATTGAACCCAACACCGGCATGGTCGCCATGCCCGATCCACGTCTGGACGCTCTGGCTGAAATTGTTAACCCACAGAAAGTGATCCCGACCTCCATGGAGTTCGTTGACATTGCTGGCCTGGTTGCCGGTGCCTCCAAGGGTGAAGGTCTGGGTAACCAGTTTCTGGCGAACATCCGCGAAACCGATGCTATCGCCCACGTCGTGCGCTGTTTTGAAGACGAAAACGTCACTCACGTGGCCAATAAGGTCAGCCCCGCGGATGACATCGACGTCATCAATACCGAACTGGTACTGGCCGATATGGAGTCCTGCGAGAAGCAGCTGCAGCGCGTGATCCGTACGGCAAAAGGTGGTGACAAAACCGCTATCGCCCAGAAAGCCCTGCTGGAAAAGCTGATTCCACATTTCGAGGAAGGCAAAACCGCCCGTATGCTGGAGCTGGATGACGATGAAAAAGCGCTGGCACGCACCTTCCATCTGCTGACCACCAAGCCAACTATGTACATCGCTAACGTCGATGAAGAAGGCTTTGAGAACAACCCTCACCTGGATACTGTGCGTGAAATCGCTGCAGCTGAAGGCGCTGGTGTGGTTGTAGTCTGCAACAAGATTGAAGCGGAAATCTCTGAGCTGGACGACGAAGACAAGCTCGAATTCCTCGAAGAGATGGGTATGTCCGAACCAGGCCTCGACCGGGTTATCCGTGCCGGTTATGAACTGCTGGGTCTGCAGACCTACTTTACTGCCGGTGTCAAAGAAGTCCGCGCCTGGACCATCAAGGTTGGTTCCACCGCCCCACGTGCGGCAGCAGCCATTCACACCGATTTCGAACGCGGATTTATCCGTGCAGAGATTGTCTCTTACGATGACTTCATCCAGTTCAAGGGTGAGAATGGTGCCAAGGAAGCCGGTAAGTGGCGCCTGGAAGGCAAGGAATACATCGTTCAGGATGGCGATGTGATTCACTTCCGCTTTAACGTCTGAACCTGCCAAAGCGGCTGGCCTTCAGGTCAGTCGCTGTTTGAATCTTCTACATCAGACCACAGTGCATCATCTTCCGCTGCAGTGACTTTCCCATATTCCGTCAATGTTTAGGATGAGCCCTATGTCCCTGAGATAGGGGATGCCTACAGAGGCCCCTGCCACAGGCCTGCGAATAATCGCAGTGCGATTCCCCAGCTCTGAAGAACAGTCTGTTAATTACAGAAGGCTCCAGTGCGATGTCTGAAAACCGTACAATGTGTTTTTGAGCATCCAGTGATTATGAACCAGAGTATTCCCCGGGCACTGCCCGTTCTGTTGGCCATGCTGACGGCTGTCGGCCCTCTTGGCATCGACATGTATCTGCCCGCGATGGCGCAGATGTCAGAGTCCCTGAACAGCGACATCCATCATGTTGAATTATCGGTCAGCACCTTCCTGATTGGCTTTGCCACAGGGCAGATCCTTGGCGGGCCCTTGTCTGATCGGTTTGGCCGTAAGCCAGTCATTCTGCTCGGGCTCATCATTTACACCCTGGCCAGCGCCGCCTTAGTGTGGACCAACACGCTGGATCAGTTGTTAATTCTGCGTGTCGCCCAGGCTTTGGGCGGAGGGCTTGCGGTGGTTAATTCACCGGCCATTGTCCGTGACCTGTTCAGTGGCAAAGACATTGCCCGGGTGCTGTCGATGGTCTCAATCATCATGATGTCTGCACCCCTTTTTGCACCGGTCATGGGGTCCGGCATACTGACTCTCGGCGAGTGGCCGCTGATTTTCGCCCTGCTCAGTGTTTACAGCGGTCTGCTTCTGATTGTGTTGCTGACGCTTCTGCCAGAAAGCCATCCACCCGAGAGGCGTCTGCACCAACGCCCGTGGCAAGGGTATTCGCGGGTAATGTCACACCCACTGGCACGTTTCTACATCCTCTGTCTTGCCGGAGGCTCCAGTGGCATGTTCGTTTTTATCACCGCATCGCCGTACCTCTATCTGGAATATTTCGGGCAGAGTGAGCACGTTTTTCCCTGGCTGTTCGGTGCCAACGTTATCACCATCATGTTCGCCAACCGCCTGAATATGTGGCTGCTGAACCGCTTCAGCACTCGCCAGTTAATTGCCAGCGGCGTTCTGATTCAGTTTACCGCGGCAGGGCTTCTGCTCCTGTTGTGCCTGACTGAACAGTGGTTCCAGCTGGCTCTGGTTGTCCCCCTGATGATGCTTTATGTCGGTGCGCTGGGTCTGATCACAGCCAACAGCTTGGGTACCATCATGCAATATTTCCGGGATGATGCCGGATCAGCGACTGCTCTCACAGGGGTTTGTCAGTTCTCAGGGGGCGCTTTAGCCGGGCTACTCTGGGGACAACTCCATACCGGCACCCCGGTAGCCATGATGAGCGTGATGATGCTGACCACTGCTGTTGCGGCAACGGGCCTGATTCTGGCGTTAAGGGTCCAGGAGACAGGCGACGCAGATGAGAGTATCAAGGCTGCAGAAAGCAACTGAAGGAAGCTTCATAGGACAGGTGCTGATCAGAAAGACGCTGTCACCTGACAGGGTGACAGCGATTGAGTTTTCAGTGACGGATCATACCTTCACCCAGATCAGACTCAGCAAAGGTCAGAGGCAAAACACTGGTACGGTTCACAACGATCAGGCTGTGATGAGGGATAAGTACCTGCTCCTGATCTGAGATATCCTCAAGCAGAATACAGGTCATATCAATGGAGTCCATGGCGACAATGATGGCTGTGGCAAAGCCATGCAGAGAGTTTATCGCCACCAGGTCGCCCAGCTCCTGCTCTTCCCGCTCAGTATTGATGTCTTCAGCCACCAGTTCGTCCGTTGGCCATGGTGTTTTAAACCGCGCGAGAGCGACCAGCTGCACGATTCCCTGCACGACACCATCATTGATATCCAGCACCAGGCCATCATCGTCATCATCAGCTTCGGGGATTTCAACACGGTCAAGCAGCGTCATAAAGAGGTCAGAATCGTCGTCTGACCACTGCAGATCGACAGACTGTGTGCCAGAACGTCTGGAACAGATACTGACATCAGTCGGGAAAAGCGTGGCAGGTTCGCCATCAGCGGAGGGCATGAGCAGGCTCACGGCATCGAAGCCGGTCGCGTCGGTATTCTGGATACGCCAGTAAAGCGGTTGCATCTCTGCAAACATGGGATAACTCCTCATTCACATGAATCGGGGTTGTGCCCTGTGGGCTTGTACAGACTGAAAACCCTCCCCTTTTTGCAACCGTGTTCACACTTATATAGCAACGGCCACCCGTGGTTACAAGAGCAAGCCCGGTAAATTTTCTGAGTCAGAGACCCGAAGCGGTCAAAGCGGCCAGTCCGTCATTGCCCTGTAACACCCGGACTTTCCTCTGAAACTGGCCATGCTAGACTCCGCCTCTGTACGAATGATCCTCGAGGAAATCTGATGCGAGCCCCTGCTGCCACCCTGTTTGCCCTGTCCCTGTCACTGCTGCTCAGCGCCTGTTCATCAGGCCCGGCTGGAATGAATGGCCTGAGGGAGCAGGCTGGTGCCAAAGCGATCAGCACCGCTCAATCCGGCGGCACCCTGATCAAAGACGCACAGGCCCTGGCTGCCCAGGCAAAAGCACAGGAGACTTACCGGTTTTCCCCCGCCATGACCGCAGAAGCTGAAGCCGCACTGCAGGAAGCCCAGAGCCTGCAAAGCCGTGGCCGCGCCGATGCTCAGGTACGTGCTCAGGCTCTGACCGCAATTGCGGTGTTCCAGAAAGCTCAGGAACAGACGCTCCTGGCCCGCGAAACCCTGGCACCTTCACTGGCCCATATGGAACAGCTGAATGCCATCAAGGCCCGCAACTATTACCCTTCAGGTTATCAGGCCGTTCAACAGGAGCAGGCCGCTATCATTGCGACCCTGGAACAGACCGCCCAACCTGCCAGTGTTTATACCCGTCATCAGCAACTGCTCAACGATATGCACCAGCTTGAAGTGGATGTCATCGGCTATGTAAAGCTGCAGGATATCCGTGACCGCGTACAGGCCATGGGGGAATCGGGTGCGGAAAAGCTGATTCCACGCAGTTTCAATACCGCGACCCTTGCCTTGGCCGAAGCCGAAGCACTGATCGCCTCGACGCCACGGGCAACGGCTGAAATCACGTTACGTCAGGAACAGGCTGCCGTTGCGACATCGCATGCTCAGGTCATCATGGCCATGGTCAATGAAGTATTAGAGGCCGATAAAGATTCAGCCGAGCCTCTGGTATTAAGGACTGAACAATGGCTGTACGCCATTGCCGTAGCACTCAAGTATCCGGATATCCGTTATATGCCCATGGACGAACAGTCCGAGCGTTATGCAGCCGCCATCGAGAAGATGGTGCAGGCATCAGGCAACTATTGAGAAAGCGTCTGAAGAGACTGTGCGTGATTGGTGAGGTCGGGCTTTGTTGCGATTCGAAGTCCGGCCGCAGCGATTCAGAATCAGCAGGTACAGCAAAAGAAAATAGACACAGGTAAAGATCAGTACTGCCAGAATGATCATCCCTGATTCCTCCCTTCCGGTTATCCTGCCGGTTTCTGACCCCCAATCAGCTCCTTGCCAATCAGAAGAGGCAATAAAAAACTCTCATCCTTGAGATTGCCCATCCCTTTGGTGGCTCATCCATAAGCCAGATTCTTCCCTGAGTCCCCGTAAGGACAGGCTCAGAATATTCGCTCAGAAGCCCTATGTCTTACCGAAAGCTCATCGAAACAACCAATACGATCAATATCTTAGGTGAAAACGGCGGTTATTCAGCTTGGTAGATCTCGGGTAGAACTCTGGCAACCCTGCTCCGAGCCCAGCATCCATGGCGTTGACGCATACCTGACGGTAAAAACAGGGTGCCCGCTGGTACTGCGGCCGGCAGGCGCTGTATAATGCCCGCCCATTTTTTGAGCAGGGGCTAAGCCCTCCGGAACGCGATGACCGAACAGGTTAAAAAACTCTACATCAAGACCCATGGCTGCCAGATGAATGAGTACGATTCTGCACGCATGGCCGACATGCTGGGTGAAAGTCACAGCATGGTGATGACAGACAATCCTGAAGACGCCGATGTGATTCTGCTGAATACCTGCTCCATCCGTGAAAAAGCTCAGGAAAAGGTCTTTCACGAACTGGGCCGTTGGAAGCAACTGAAAAACGGCAAGCCGGATCTTAAGATCGGCGTTGGTGGTTGTGTCGCCTCACAGGAGGGCGATGCCATTATGAAACGTGCGCCGTTTGTCGACATGGTCTTCGGCCCGCAGACGCTGCATCGTCTGCCGGATATGGTGAATAAAGCCAGTAACGCCATCCAGGTGGTGGACGTCACTTTCCCGGAAATTGAGAAATTCGATCATCTGCCTGCACCAAAGTCCGATGGTTGCTCAGCCTTTGTCTCGGTGATGGAAGGCTGCTCGAAGTACTGCACCTTCTGCGTTGTGCCTTATACCCGTGGTGAAGAAGTCAGTCGTCCGATGGCGGATGTGCTGAAAGAAGTTCAGGCTCTGGCCGATCAGGGCGTCCGTGAGATCAACCTGCTGGGTCAGAATGTCAACGCCTACCGCGGTGCCACGGGTACCGATTCTGATGATTTTGCCGACCTGGCAGAACTGATCACCCGGGTCGCAGACATCGATGGTATTGACCGTATCCGCTTCACCACCTCACACCCGGTCGAATTCAGCGACAGCCTGATCGACGTTTACGCCGACGTGCCTGAGCTGGTCAGCCACATTCATCTGCCGGTGCAGAGTGGCTCCAACCGTATTCTTGCGGCCATGAAGCGGGGCCATGAGATTGACCTCTACATTGATAAGATCGAACGCCTGCGTAAGCTGCGTCCGGATATCTCCATTTCTTCTGACTTTATCATTGGTTTTCCGGGAGAAACGGAAGAGGACTTCCTCGATACCATGAAACTGATTGAGCAGATCGGTTTTGATACCTCATTCAGCTTTGTTTACAGCGCTCGCCCGGGTACACCTGCGGCACAGCTGGATGATGACACACCGGAATCACTGAAAAAGCAGCGCCTGCGCATTCTGCAGGACCGTATTGTTCAGCATGCACAACAGATCAGTCGCCGTATGGTAGGCCGGGAAGAAGTTATACTTGTCTCAGGTGTGTCGAAAAAAGATCCCGGGGAACTGTCGGGCCGCACGGAGAACAACCGGGTCGTGAACTTTAAGTGCGACGATCACTCCCTGATCGGAAAGTTTGTTCGCGTACGTATCGAAGATGCCTATCCGAACAGTCTGCGTGGCATCCTGATCGATCCCGCGTTAGCGTATTAAGAGAATCCGCTTACTGAACCCGTAAGCTAATACAGACAGCCGTAGTAGAAAGGGCAGCGATTGAGCGACCATCCGAAGACAGATCAAGACTCTGAGACCCAGCAGTCACATGACCAGGCGCTGGACACCATTGATTCTGCATCTCAGACCAATGGTGAGGCCGGTGAGGCAAAACAGCAGCACGTGATCAGTTTCACGCTGGAGCCGGAAGACGCCGCGCGTCTGTCGAGCCTGTGCGGTAACCTGGACAGTCACATTCAGCAAATTGCAGATCATTATGATCTCAACATCTATAACCGTGGCAGTCGCTTTCAGGTAGAGGGTGCCATCAGCAAGGCCAAGCGAGCCGCCGATCTTCTGCAACGTCTTTATCGTGAAACAGGCAAAGGCACTGAAATCAGCCCCGATCTGATTCATCTCTTCCTGCAGGAAGACAGTGCCCGCCCGAGCCAGCGTGGCAAACGCAGTTACCACGCCGACAATGGCATCATCAAAACGCCTCAGGCTGTGATTAAACCTCGCGGTGACAACCAACTGGAATACCTCGCACGGGTGCGTGAATTCGATATCAACTTCGGTATTGGCCCGGCCGGTACGGGCAAGACCTTCCTTGCCGTGGCAGCGGGTGTTGAATCCCTGATGCGCGATGAAGTGAAGCGCATCCTGCTGGTGCGTCCGGCAGTTGAAGCCGGCGAGAAACTGGGCTTTCTGCCGGGTGATCTGGCACAGAAAATCGACCCTTACCTGCGCCCTCTCTACGACGCCCTCTATGAAATGCTGGGCTTTGAGGTGGTTGCCAAGATGATTGAACGTAACCAGATTGAAATCGCGCCACTGGCGTACATGCGTGGTCGTACGCTCAGCCATTCCTTCGTGATTCTCGATGAAAGTCAGAACACCACCAAAGAGCAGATGAAGATGTTCCTGACCCGTGTCGGCTTCGGCTCGAAGGCTGTCATTACCGGTGACATCACTCAGGTGGATCTGCCGCGCGGCGTCTATTCCGGCCTCAAGCATGGTCTGGAAGTTCTGGATGGTGTCGATGGCATCGGTATCACCCGCTTTAACAACCGCGACGTGGTACGTCACCCACTGGTGCAACGCATTGTTGATGCGTATGACCGCTTTGATGCCCGTGAAGAAGCCGCGGCGAAAGACGGTGGCGACAGCGCATGATGAATCTGCATCTGGATGTTCAGACAAATAACGACGATGAACCTCCGGGGACTGATGGCGTCTTCATCCCCGAAGACGCCCAGCTACGGGCATGGGCTCTGACCGCCCTGCTCGAGCGTACCGATTACGATGAGCCGGAACTCACCATCCGTCTTGTCGGTTCTGAAGAAAGCCAGGCGCTGAATTATCAGTACCGTGGCAAGAACAAACCTACCAATGTTCTGTCCTTTCCTTTTGAGGTTCCTGTTGGCGTACCACTGCAACTGGTCGGCGACCTGGTGATCTGTATCCCGGTTGTAACAGCGGAAGCGGAAGAACAGGGCAAGACCCCACAGGCACACTGGGCACACATGGTGATTCACGGTTGCTTGCATTTGTTGGGTTACGACCATATAAATGACGAGGAAGCCGAGGAGATGGAAGGCATTGAGCGCCGTCTGCTGGCTGAACTGGGTTATCCTGACCCTTATCTGAACGAGGCCCCATGAGCGAAGACCGAACTAGCCAGCCACGAAGTTGGCTGGACCGATTAACCGACCTTTTTTCTGATGATCCGCGCAGCCGCCAGGACATCAAAGACATAGTCCGTGAAGCGGCCGAGCGCAGCATCGTGGATACCGAGACGCTCAGCATCCTCGAAGGCGCCCTGCAGGTGTCTGACATGCAGGTCCGGGATATCATGATTCCCCGCTCACAGATGATTTCACTTCAGATTGGTGAAACCATCAAAGAGTTCGTACCCCGCATCATAGAATCCGCTCACTCGCGCTTTCCGGTCATGGGCGAAGATCACAACGAAGTCGCCGGTATTCTGCTGGCCAAAGATCTGTTGCCACTCTTGCTGACCGGCGGTGCTGACGAGTTTGAACTTGCCACTGTGCTTCATCCGGCGAATTTTGTACCGGAAAGCAAACGTCTGCACGTTCTGCTGAGTGAGTTCCGCTCTAACCGCAATCACATGGCCATCGTTGTCGACGAGTTTGGCAATGTAGCCGGCCTCGTCACCATTGAAGACGTGCTGGAACAGATCGTGGGTGATATCGAAGACGAGCATGATCAGGACGAAGAAAACAACATCAAAGAAGTCGAAAACGGCATCTTTATGGTGAAAGCGCAGACCAGCGTAGAAGACTTCAATACCGCCTTCTCAACCGGCCTGCCAACCAGCGATTTTGATACCATCGGAGGTCTGGTAACCCATCACTTCGGGCGCGTTCCTGAATGTAATGAAAGCATCACCATCGACGGCATAAAATTCCGCGTCACCAATAGCAACAGCCGCAAAATCAATCTGCTGGAAGTTCACCCGGACTGACCAGCAGAGTCCCTTACCAAACGATGACTGACCTGTAATGAAGCCATCAAGCCAGGCGCTGCCCCCTCTTGCCCTGATCAGCGGTGCTCTGTTCACCTTCGCGCTCGGGCCCTTCTTCTGGTGGCCTCTGGGTCTGGTCAGTCTTGCCGGACTCTTCTGGGTACTCACGCACGCGCGCAACAGCTGGCACGCGTTCCGCCTGAGCTGGTATTTTTCTTTCGCTCAGTTCGGCACCGGGGTCTCCTGGGTCTACGTCAGTATTCACGACCATGGAAACACCCCAGCCTGGCTCGCAGTGCCCATGGTAGCGATCTTCGCTGGCTTTCTTGCCCTGATTCCAGCCTTCTGGTTTGCCCTGCGCCAGAGGTTACTGCAGCAGACTCTGGGCTGGCTGACGTTTGCGGCCTTCTGGCTACTGCAGGAATGGAGCCGGTCATGGTTCCTCACCGGTTTCCCCTGGCTGTTCGCCGGTGATGCGCACCTGTTCACCTGGCTGTCAGGCTGGGCACCAGTGATCGGCAGTTATGGCATCTCTGTGATTCTGTCACTCAGTGCCGCGGCCTTCGTGTGTATGGTGCGTAAACCAGCCCCCGTCTATATGCTACCGTTCCTGCTCTGGCCTGTGGGCTTCGGGCTTAAGCACATCGAATGGACGGAAAGTACCGGCACTCTCACAGTCGCTGCCATACAGGGCAACGTCGAGCAGGATACCAAGTGGCTGCCGGAAGAAATCTTTCCCACCATCAACCGCTACGAAGAAGATACCGTCCCACTGTTAGGAACAGACCTGATTCTGTGGCCGGAAACCGCCATCACCATGACCCTGCAGCGTTACCAGCCCTATATGGAAGTGTTTGGCGATCAGGCCCGTCAGGCAGACTCGACAGTCATCAGCGGTATTCCCTTCCGCTGGCAGCCGGGTACGGAAAAAGCAGGACGTTACCACAACAGCATCGTTGCCTTCGGGGCCGGAGAAGGCCTGTATCACAAACAAAGGCTGGTCCCATTTGGTGAATACGTACCTTTAGCCGAACTGATTCAGGGTTGGATTCCCTTCTTTGACCTGCCGGTGTACGGCTTCAGCAAAGGTCCGTCAGATCAGGCGCCTCTGAAAGTACCGGTGCTACGCGATGGCGAAGAAACGGCATTGGTGCTGGCGGCACCTTTCATCTGTTATGAAATTGCCTATCCGGATCTGGTACTGCACGGCGCGAAACAAGCTGACATTCTGCTCACCATCAGCAATGACGCCTGGTTCGGAAATTCCATCGGGCCGAAGCAACACATGGCGCTGGCGCAGATGCGTGCTATTGAAACCGGGCGCTGGGTTTTACGCTCCACCAATACCGGTATCTCAGCCCTGGTGAATCATCGTGGTGAAATCGTTGACCGCATTCCCGTGAGACAGCGCACCAGCTTCGCGGCTAAGGCCGAACGCCGCAGTGGCGATACGCCATATATGATTGCGGGTATCCGACCTCTGCTGTTGCTGGTGCTCATCATCCTGATGGCTGCGGCCTGGGTCCGGATCGGAGACAAAGTGCGTGGCTAAACTCCTGTTCCAACTCAATGGCGTCAGTTTCGATGAAGCTGAAGAGGTCCGCTCAGCACTGGATGATGCAGGATATGCGTTCTATGAAACTGATGAAGGCCGCTTCGGCTTTGGTATTGCCGGGATCTGGCTGTATGACGAATCGGACTACCTCCAGGCCCGCGCCCTGCTCGATCAGTTGCAGAGTGAGCGCAGTGAACGTCTGCGCGACCAACCTGGGAAGCCCTTCCGTGAGCACCTTCTGGAAAAACCCGTGGCCGTGATCACCATGATCATAGGCCTGGCTATTGTGATAACGGCTTCCATCTGGCCGTTTCTCACAGCGTTTGAGCAATAATCCCTCCTTCCTACTCCATCAATCTGTTGAGTCAATCTGCTGGGAGCGTCAGTTACCCACTCAGCCCCGCTGACACCTGTCTGATAAAGCCCCTGAAATAGTTTTCTCTGACTTGATCCATATCATGTTCAAGGTTGGAAGGCTAAACCGACATAGCCCGATCATGCTTAACTAAACCCCATACTACGCACACATATCCCCTCCGCCCATCACCCGCATAGCGGATGAGCCGACGGTTTTTCGATGATTTGATGAAATGTGTTCATAGATAATCAGTAATTCTGATTATCTATAGGGATAATGGCATGAATGTGGTGGCACCTAAAGACCCTGGACTTTCATTCTTCTTAGCAGTATTGTCCTACAAAACAATAGAAGACAATCAGACTCGTAAGGACAAACGGCATGTTCGGTTTATTCAAAAAAGCCAAACCCCATACACTGACCATCGAAGGCGTTGGTTCCTTCGAAGTACAGCCTTCAGAGACGATTCTGAACGCCGCGCTGCGTCATGGTGTGCGCTTTCCTCACAGTTGCAAGGTTGGCGGTTGCGCCACCTGCAAATGCAAAAAGACCGAAGGTACAGTGAAAGAACTGACCTCTGCTGCCTTTATTCTGGAAAAGGCCGATCTGGATAACGGCTACATCCTCGGCTGCCAGTCTCAACTGAAAAGCGATGTGACCATCATTGTGGATGCACTGAGTGGTGACCGTCCGGCCGAAGAGATTGCAGCGACCATCGTTGAAAAAGAAGCGCTGACCCACGACATCACCCGCCTGACCCTTGAGCTGGAAAAGGACACGGATTATCTGCCCGGTCAGTACGCCATGTTCTCTACGTCTGCTGTAACTTCGGGGTCACGCTGTTATTCCTACGCTGCACCCGCCGCAGGCAACGAGGTGACCTTCTTTATCCGCGAAATACCGGGCGGCGAGATGTCTGGCTGGGTGAAAAACTCAGCCCAGGTGGGTGACAAGGTCAGTGTGGATGGACCGCACGGTGATTTCCACCTGCGCAGCGGTCAGGGCAATATGCTGTTTATCGCTGGCGGAAGTGGTCTCGCTCCTGTGCTGGCCATTCTGGAAGACGCCGTGCGTCATAAACTGTCACGTGATGTGACCTTCCTGTTCGGTGCCCGCACTCAGGCTGACCTGTACGGCCTCAAACAGATCGAACACATCCGCCAGAACTGGTCCGGTACTTTCCAATTCGTTCCGGTGCTGTCACAGGAACCGGAAGGCTCTGACTGGGAAGGTGCCCGTGGCCTGGTGACGGAACACATTCCCCAGAATCCGGAAGTCATTGATCAGGTATATATGTGTGGGCCACCGCCCATGCTGGATGCCGCATCAGCGTACTTACAACAGGCTGGCCTGACGGAAAGTCAGATCTTTGCCGACCGCTTTACCGACCGCTCAACCAACACAATTAATAACGAGGCTGCCCGCTAATCTGAACTCGCGGCTGGCTGATCACAACACGAGGGACTTACTATGTTTCATTATCTGAAATACTTTCTCTTCCATGGCATCGGCCTGCTCGCCGCGACCGCCATGTTTCTCGGAGACGGCTGGATCACCTATGGTCTGGCCATCATCTTTGGTGGCTACATCCTGCTGGATGCCATCCTTGGTGACGATGTCTCTACACCAACCTTCAAACATCCGCAGATTCTGACAGTTCAGCTGTGGCTGGCCTTGCCACTGCTGTCGCTGATTACCTTTGCCTTTATCTGGCAGGTCAGCTCAGGCGACATTCTGGGCGTGGGGGCGACCGTTCAGTCTCTGACAGGCATTGATATTCTGTCCGCAAAAGAAGCTGCCGGCTTTGGCACCCATGTCTGTGCTGTGATCATGACCGGTCTGATGATTGGTATGATCGGCACCATAACAGCTCATGAGCTGACTCACCGTACCTGGGATCCGATCTCTATGTTCATCGGTCGCTGGCTGCTGGCCTTCAGCTTTGACGTCGCCTTCGCCGTTGAGCACGTTTACGGTCACCACCGCTATGTTTCCACCACCAACGACCCTGCGACTGCACCCCGTGGCCGCAATGTGTATTACCACGTACTGAGTTCCACCATTCGCGGTAACAAGAGTGCTTTGTCACTGGAAGCCGAACGTCTGAAGCGTCTGGGTAAGTCGGCTCTTTCCGTGAGTAACTCCGTACTGCGTGGTTACTTTATGAGCGCCTTTATTGTACTACTGGCCTTCCTGGCCGGAGGCCTGACAACCGCACTGTGGTTTGTGGCAGCTGGTCTGTTCGGTAAAGCGCTGCTGGAAATCGTGAACTACATGGAGCACTACGGCATGGTGCGTAACCCGAACGAGCCGGTGCAGCCACGTCACTCCTGGAACACCAACAAGCGTTTCAGCAGCTGGAGCATGTTCAACCTGACCCGTCACTCTCACCACCATGCACACGGTGAAGTGCCCTACCAGGACCTGCGCCCCTACCCAGAAGCCCCAACCATGATCAACGGCTACCTGACTACCATCTTAATCGCACTCTGCCCACCGCTGTGGCACAAGCTGATGACGCCAAAAGTGATGGAATGGGATAAGAAATACGCCAGCGACGAAGAAAAAGTACTGGCCCGCGATGCGAATCAAAAGAGCGGTATTAAAGCGCTGATGAACAGCAACCCGGCTGAAGGTGTCGCCGCCGACAATGCACACCCGGCCTGATCTCTGATCAGCGGGAGATAAAAAACGGGCCGATGGCCCGTTTTTTTGTGCTTTTAAAAATCCAGATTACGTACTGTGCACATCATAAATCACGACCTGAGAACCCGGATAACTCCCGGTGAGCGAACAGGTTATAAACTGCTGTTTTGCCCCGGTAATATAAGTCACCACATTGGACTGAACATCATTGTGCTTGAGATACAGGATACCGGAGGTATGTGAGATCGACGCTTCATGACGCACCTGCCACTGACCCATACTGCTTTGAAACGTCATAAGCACATTGCAGGAGCCACTCTCTGTCGGACTGCCCAGTGTCTGAAAACGACTGAGAACAGTGGCAGAAAACGGCGGTTCATAGGGCGCTCCGAAATACGGGTTTGTGCCATTGCAGGGAGAAGTGCCACAGCAGGGCGCATTACACAAAAGATACGGGTAATCCGCTGCATGAATCATAAACTGGGCGGACAAGAGGTCGTAATCAAAATCACTCGTCATTGACTCCAGAAACTCTGAGTTGACGTGATCCAGATGGCCGTGAGGCGTGAGAAAGCGCAGTTTTACATAGTCGGGAGACAGACTGAGGTCCTGAGTAATAACGCAGTCAACGTCATATGCATCGGCATAGGCCGAACGGTAGGCATCCCGTTCGGCACCAACATACCCACTGATATCACTGAGCTGACCGACACCCTGCCCCGGATCTCCGTATCCCGAACCAAACAGCCAGACGGTGGTGTATCCCCAGACATCGGCTACGCCTTTTATAATATAGATATTCGAGTCGGCATTGATGGTGGTATTGCCCTGAGCATCGGTAACCTGCGTCGCACTGTGTACAGCGTACAGATGGCCTGATACCAGACTTTCAATACCAAACGGGGAAGATTCTTCTGAATAGTAAGCGCATTCAGAATGACTGAGACCGGCGGAGAGACTGCCGGCCAGAAACCACATCGCACATAGTACATTC
Source organism: Thalassolituus sp. (assembly GCA_052031325.1). Classification (GTDB taxonomy): domain Bacteria; phylum Pseudomonadota; class Gammaproteobacteria; order Pseudomonadales; family Oceanobacteraceae; genus Thalassolituus. The sequence continues at coordinate 21,695 of JBPEXS010000446.1, forward strand.
TTCATCTTCAATGAAGGTGGTTAACCGCTCGCACTGGATTACGGATGCCACCCATACTCCTGATCAGTTATTTTTATTATGTTGTTCACTGTAAATTCAGTGACTACTGATAAAGATAGGTTGGAAATCCAGTATCCACCTAAGATGAAATGGTTATCCTGCCAGTCTGACAGGATAGAGAGGTTAGTCAGGAGAAATGACGCTATGACAGGAAATACGCTTCAGAACTGACAGGTAATGATAACCCGCAGGATTTTTACAGATCGGAAAGTCGCGCGGTCAGTACTGGAATAATGGCTTTATTCGCCTCAGGAAACTCAAACTCATCCAGACGTGAGTAATTAACCCAGCGAACTTCCTGGCCTTCTGCACCATGAGCCAGCAGTGCATCATTGATGTCGGATTCGACCAGCAGTACATCCAGCAATACTGACTTATCTGGGTATGAGAAAGGAATCTGCATCAGGGGCGAGACTGTCTCAGGGCGTACTTTCAGAGCGACCTCTTCATCCAGTTCCCGCGCTAGGGCTGCAACGACGTCTTCGCCTTCTTCAACCTTGCCGCCAGGAAACTCCCAAAGGCCGCCCTGATGTTTATCGTCCGGGCGACGAGCGATCAGTACATCCTGTTCATTGACGACGACCACTCCAACGGCAACATGCACCTGCTTCATGCTCAGCTTCCCTTAGGAGCGGTAGTCGGCGTTGATGGATACGTAATCGTGTGAGAGATCCGTGGTCCAGATGGTTTCTGTCACGTCCCCACGACCCAGAACGATACGCACTGCGAATTCGCTCATTTTGAAAATGGCAGCACCCTGCTCTTCCGTGTAGCTGTCGCAACGGCCACCGTCTTCAACGATCTGCACCTCATTGAGGTAGATCTGCACCCGGCTCAGGTCGAAGTCCTGTACACCTGATCGTCCAACAGCGGCCAGGATACGGCCCCAGTTGGCGTCAGAGGCAAACATAGCGGTTTTAACCAGTGGAGAGTGAGCTACGGTGTAGGCCACATCCAGTGCTTCTTTCACTGAAGAGGCTTCGCTGACCTCCATCGTGACAAACTTAGTCGCACCCTCCCCGTCACGGACAATCGCCTGTGCCAGGTCACGGAACACCTGCTCAAGTGCGGTGAACAGAGCGACGGCTTCAGGCGACACTTCATGATCAATACTCACACCCGACTGGCCGGTGGCCATCAGCATGCAGGAATCATTGGTCGATGTATCACCGTCGATGGTGATGCGGTTGAAAGAACTGTCAGCCAGTTTGCGCACCCAGGACTGCAGAAGACCTTGCGGAATCGCTGCATCGGTGGCGATAAAACCGAGCATGGTGGCCATGTTCGGCATAATCATGCCCGCACCTTTGGAGATACCCGTGATCGTTACTGTCTGACCGTTGAGCTCAATCTGACGGGAGCACCCCTTTGGCAGAGTATCCGTGGTCATGATGCCTTTGGCGGCACGGGCCCAGTTATTCTCATCAAGGTCCGCCAGTGCTGCGGGGATACCACGGTCAAAGGCAGGCATGTTCAGCGGCTCACCAATCACCCCGGTAGAGAACGGCAGAATCTGCTCAGGCGTAACGCCGGTCTGTTCGGCCAGCAATGTACAACTGGTATTGGCGTTCTTATAGCCTTTGGGGCCTGTTCCGGCATTGGCATTGCCGGTGTTGATCAGCAGGTAGCGAGCTGGCGTCAGTTCAAGGTGATGACGACAGATCTGCACAGGTGCAGCACAGAATGCATTATTAGTGAAAACACCCGCTGTCGTTGAGCCCTCACAAAGCTCAAAGATGACCATATCATCCCGGTTTTTATAACGCATGGCCGACTGAGCAATACCCACCCGCACGCCTTTTACCGGTTTAAAATCTTCGAATACTGTGAAATTGACCGCCATCTGGATATAACCCGCTCAGAACCTGCTATTAAGATAATTTGCCGTGGCAATGTTTAAACTTTTTACCCGAGCCACATGGACAAGGGTCGTTACGACCAACCTTCTGATCTTCACGAACGAATGGCTGAGCCGCTGCCTGAGCAGCCTGTGCGTCGGCTTCAGGATCGGCCTCACCTTCCAGGGCGGTTGCTTCGTCGTGTTCAAATTTAGCCCGTGCCAGCTGTTCTTCAGCGGCTTTACGACGACGCTCTTCTTCGGCCTGCATATCCTGGTTTTCGCGCAGGCGGATATGGCTGAGCATCTTGATGGTTTCCTGCTTGATGTTTTCCAGCAGCTCCTGGAATAAGCCAAAGGCTTCGCGCTTGTATTCCTGTTTCGGGTTCTTCTGGCCATAACCACGCAGGTGAATACCCTGACGCAGGTAATCCATGGTGGCCAGGTGCTCTTTCCAGAGGTTGTCCAGCACCTGCAGCATGATCTGTTTTTCAACCATGCGCAGAGTCTCAGCCCCGATCTGAGCTTCTTTCTCTGCATAAGCAGACACGATTTCGCTGAGAATGCGCTCACGCAGATTCTCTTCGTAGAGCTTGGTGTCTTCATCCAGCCACTGCTGAATGGGCAGATCGACTGCGAATTCAGCGCGCAGAGCCGCTTCCAGCCCAGGAATGTCCCACTGCTCGGCAAGGCTCTGAGGCGCAATAAAGTTATCGATGGTGCCGTTGACTACATCTTCACGGACGTTGGTGATAACACCGGCAATGTCGTCCATTTCCATCAGTTCATTACGCTGGCCATAAATCACACGGCGCTGGTCGTTGGCGACGTCATCGTATTCCAGCAGCTGTTTACGGATGTCGAAGTTCCGCCCTTCCACTTTTCGCTGGGCTTTCTCCACCGCGTTGGTGACCATTTTATGCTCAATGGATTCACCGTCTTTCATGCCCAGAGCCTGCATCATGTTACGCATGCGGTCAGACATAAAAATACGCATCAGATTGTCTTCCAGTGACAGGAAGAAACGCGTCGAACCAGCGTCACCCTGACGGCCCGAACGACCACGCAGCTGATTATCGATACGGCGGGATTCATGACGCTCAGTACCGATAATGTGCAGACCACCGGCTTCCAGCACGCCATCGTGACGTACTTTCCACTCCGCCTTGATGGTATCGATGGTCGCCTGATCCGGATTTTCCAGAGCGGCGACTTCGGCTTCCCAGCTACCACCCAGCACAATATCGGTACCACGACCCGCCATATTGGTAGCAATAGTGATCGCACCCGGGCGACCTGCCTGGGCAATGATTTCCGCTTCGCGCTCGTTTTCTTTCGCGTTCAGTACATTGTGCTGCACCTTAGCTTTCTTGAGCAGCGCTGACAGGTATTCCGACGATTCAATGGATGCTGTACCCACCAGAACCGGGCGGCCTTCGGCAGAAATGGTGCGGATTTCCTCAATCACCGCATCGTATTTCTCACGCTGAGTAGCGTAGATAACGTCGTTATAATCAATACGCTGAATTTTTTTGTTCGTCGGGATGACGATCACGACCAGCCCATAAATTGAGTGGAATTCGAACGCTTCCGTGTCGGCGGTACCCGTCATACCCGCGAGTTTTCCGTAGAGACGGAAATAGTTCTGGAAGGTAGTGGATGCCAGAGTCTGGCTTTCCGCCTGAATCTTCACACCCTCTTTGGCTTCAACGGCCTGATGCAGACCTTCGCTCCAGCGACGCCCCGGCATAGTACGGCCAGTGTGCTCATCAACAATCACGATCTGACCGTTCTGCACCAGATAATCAACGTTCTTCTGGAAGATCGCGTGGGCTTTCAGAGAGGCATAAACATGGTGCAGCAGATTGAGATTCGCGGCTGAATACAGACTTTCACCTTCCTGCAAGACACCTTCTTCGGTCAGCAGGTCTTCCACGAATTCATGACCGACTTCAGTCAGCTCAACACTGCGGTTCTTTTCATCGACCGTGTAGTGGCCTTCTGGTACATGGTCTTTATCGTCACTGAACTCACCACGCTCTAATTTCGGTACGAGCTTGTTGATACGGCGGTAAAGCTCAGAGCTGTCTTCTGCAGCACCTGAAATGATCAAAGGTGTACGTGCTTCATCGATCAGGATGGAATCCACCTCATCGACGATGGCGAAGTTCAGTTTGCGCTGTACTTTCTGCTCCAGCGAGAACGCCATGTTGTCACGCAGATAATCGAAACCGAATTCGTTATTGGTACCGTAAACGATATCGGCGGCATACTGCTCTTTCTTGTCAGAGGCGTTCATACCCGGCACAACAATACCCACGGTCAGACCGAGGAATTCAAACAGTGGGCGCATCCACTCCGCATCACGACGGGCCAGGTAGTCGTTCACGGTAACAACATGAACACCATCACCCGACAGTGCATTCAGGTAAGACGGCAGAGTACCCACCAGAGTTTTCCCTTCACCGGTACGCATTTCCGCGATGCGTCCTTCATGCAGGGTGATACCACCAATCAGCTGCACATCAAAATGGCGCATACCCATGACACGGCGGCTTGCTTCGCGACAGACGGCAAACGCTTCCGGCAGAATCTGATCCAGTGTCTTACCGTCAGCCAGCTGCTGTTTAAGTTCAGGTGTTTTTGCCTGCAGCTCTTCATCAGAGAGTGCCTGCAGAGATTCTTCCAGTGCGTTGATGCGGACAACCAGCTTGCCCATGCGCTTCAGTTCGCGCGAGTTGTTACTGCCAAAAATTTTGCGGAATAAATTACCAATCATCAGGATGTCAGCCGTGTCTAAAAAGGGAGATGCACCGGGGCGGTTAGGCTAACCGCTCGCCGGGTCGAAAACAACGATCAGAGGAGGGAAATTATCGGGGACGGCGGTGAATATAGGCTGCCGGATCGACATTGCGACCGTTACGGTAAACTTCAAAGTGAACGTGCGGGCCGGTAGACCGGCCACTGTTACCCATGAGTGCGATCACATCCCCCTTACGGACAATGTCACCAACATTCACTTTCAGTTCATGGCAATGGGCATAACGGGTTTTGTAGCCATTACCGTGATTGATCTCGACAAGTTTGCCATAGCCATACCGGGGTTCAGAGATGGTCACAACACCAGAGGCAACGGAGACAACATCAGAGCCCTGCTTTCCAGCAAAGTCGACACCCGCATGCCAGGCCGAACGGCCAGTGAACGGGTCAGCACGATAGCCATAACGGGATGACATCCAGCCTTTGTTGACAGGCTTACCGGCAACGAAGGTCGCTTCATCCAGTTTGTTTGCGGCGATCAGATCATCCAGAACCGCAAGCTGTTGTTCCCGGCTGTTGATGCGGTCAGCCAGTTCGTCCATGGCTGCTGTAATGCCCGGCGCTTCATAGGCCGAATCCAGAAAGCTCACCGGACCACCCACTGCCGGTGGAGCAGAGAAATTAAATTCGTCAGCTTCGAGTTCAGCTGTCGCCACCAGACGCTCACCAACGGCATCCAGTCGCAGGACGCGGCTCTGCAGTTCCGCAAGACGGACCGTCAGTGCAGCCAGTTCACGGTCGGCCTGGGCGCGTAATTCCTCAATTTCCTGACGTTGTTCTTCAAGACTTTTTTCCCAGGCTTCAGCTGTGCGGGAATCTAATGCGAGATCGGCTGTCAGATGTTGACTGAGAAGGAAACCGGCAGCACCGAGCATGAGTGGCATTGTGACAGCCACACCCAGAAGGAAATAGATGGCGGAGGGACGTAAGCTGATGCTTTTCGACTCACCGTGACGTCGACCGACGATTAGGATATTCATGTGTTTGGTCTGTTGGTCAAAGTGTACTTCTCGATCAATAAACGGGCTTATCCGGACTTAACAGGGCTCCGGAGGGGCCTTTTCGTGCATGAAACCCTCATTACACAAATGAAAAAGGCCAGACAGTGCGTGTTTGGCCTTTTTGGGGTGCGGGTTTACAGCAAGATTAACCTGCCGCCGGTCGCATGTAGGTAATCGGAGCAGTTTCTGCACCGGTGAATTCTACAAATTCCCAGGCATCCTGGTGCTGCATCAGTTCTCGCAGCAGACGGTTGTTCAGACCGTGACCTGATTTGTAGCCTACGTACTCGCCAATGAGGCTGTGACCCAATAAGTATAGATCACCTACAGCATCCAGGATTTTGTGCTTAACGAACTCATCTTCGTAACGCAGACCGTCGTTGTTAAGAACGCGGTAATCGTCAATCACGATGGCGTTTTTAACACTGCCGCCCAGAGCCAGATTCTTAGAGCGCATGTACTCAATATCTTTGGTAAAACCAAAAGTACGGGCACGGCTGACTTCTTTCACGTACGACGTGGATGAAAAGTCGAGGCTCGCTTTCTGAACGCTCTGACGGAACACCGGGTGATCAAAGTCGATTTCAAAACTGACCTTGAAGCCGTTGTATGGAACGAAAGCAGCTGATTTGTCACCTTCTTTCACTTCGATACGACGCTTGATACGGATGAACTTCTTAGGCGCATCCTGCTCAGCAATACCAGCTGACTGCAGCAGGAATACGAAAGGACCAGAACTGCCATCCATAATCGGCACTTCTTCGGCACTCAGTTCAACAATGGCGTTATCGATGCCAAGGCCTGCCATCGCAGACAGCAGGTGCTCAACCGTATCGACACGTGCGTTATCTTTCACCAGCGTGGTCGACAGTGTGGTTTCACCCACCTGGAGCGCATGCGCCGGGATATCTACTGCCGGGTTAAGGTCAGTACGACGGAAAACGATGCCCGTATCAACGGGGGCAGGCTTCAGCGTCAGGTAGACTTTGTCTCCTGAGTGCAGGCCCACACCGGTTGCGCGGATCGTATTATTCAATGTTCTCTGTCGGATCATCAGACATTCCTGCCCAAATTGGGTATTTTTTATACAAAATAAGCCGGCATTATAGCAGTTCCTGTCTAACACACCAGCCCGGATGCATCGGAGCCATCACATTGAATGTAAAGGCTCTTAATCCGCCTGACGACGCAGAAACGCTGGGATATCCAGATAGTCCATATCCTGACCAATGCCAGCATCCAGCTTGCGTGCCGTGTTGCCAGCAGCAACCGGACGCACACCGGCCGTGCGTTCACGCTGACGAACCTCAGTCTGAGGCTCCTGAGCACGCACATTCGGAGTGTTATCGACCACTTTTGTTGGTTTTGGTTCTTCGATCACTTCTTCCTGACCCAGACCAGTCGCAACAACGGTAACGCGCAGTTCATCAGTCAGTTCAGGATCGATTACGGTACCAACAACCACTGTGGCGTTCTCAGAGGCAAATTCTTCAATGACCTCACCCACTTCACTGAATTCACCCAGTGACAGGTCAAAACCAGCAGTGACATTTACCAGGATGCCACGTGCCCCACGCAGATCGACGTCTTCCAGCAGCGGGCTGCCGATGGCTTTTTCAGCGGCTTCACGTGCGCGGTTTTCACCGGTTGCCGTGCCGCTGCCCATCATGGCCTGTCCCATTTCAGACATCACGGTACGTACGTCCGCGAAGTCAACGTTGATCATGCCCGGGCGGGTAATCAGGTCAGCAATACCCTGAACCGCACCCTGGAGTACATCATTCGCTGCCTTGAAGGCATCCAGCAGCGAAGTACCTTTACCAAGAACAGAAAGGAGTTTTTCATTCGGAATAGTAATCAGGGAGTCAACACTCTCTGCCAGTTGCTCAAGCCCCTGGGCAGCGATGGACATCCGCTTTTTACCTTCAAACGGGAAAGGCTTAGTAACGACTGCCACCGTCAGGATGCCGAGTTCTTTTGCAACTTCGGCAACAACTGGCGCACCACCTGTCCCGGTACCACCACCCATACCGGCGGTGATAAATACCATATCGGCACCCTGCAGAGCTTCTGCAATGCGTTCGCGGTCTTCCAGAGCCGCTTCACGTCCCACATTCGGATTTGCACCGGCACCCAGACCTTTGGTCAGACCGTTGCCCAGCTGGATCACGGAACGAGCGCCATTATTACGCAGAGCCTGCGCATCGGTATTCGCACAGATGAAGTCAACGCCATCAATTTGACGCTCCACCATATGCTGTACAGCATTACCGCCGCCGCCGCCAACACCGATTACTTTAATTACTGCGTTTTGCTGAATTTCATCTGCAAGCTCGAACATATCACCTTCTCTGACGTGAGACATAAGATTATCTCCTTTTCTGCAGGTTTATATTAAATATTAAAAGTTGTCTTTTATCCAATCTTTTATACGAAAAATTGGAGATTTTTTATCGTCAACCGGAGTTTTTTTCCGTGATTTTTTATTTTCCTGCTTTGCGGCATATAAAAGCAGTCCGACGGACGTTGAATATATCGGATTATTGATCACATCCGGCAGGCCAGAAACACCGACAGGACGGGCCAGACGTACCGGCATATGAAAGATTTCTTCCGCCAATTCTGTGACGCCTTCCATCTTCGCTGTGCCCCCCGTCAAAACAATGCCGGCAGCAATCAGATCTTCAAAACCACTGCGTCTCAGCTCGGCTTGAATTAAGGTAAATAATTCGTCGTATCTTGGCTCAATAACTTCGGCCAGAGCCTGACGAGAAAGGTCCCTTGGTGGACGCTCTCCGACACTCGGAACTTTAATCGTTTCTTCGGCTTTCACCATCTGTGTCAGTGCGCAGGCGTACTTCACTTTTATCTTTTCGGCATGCTGGGTTGGCGTGCGTAAAGCCATAGCAATATCGTTGGTAACCTGATCACCGGCAATGGGTATAACTGCGGTATGACGGATAGCACCTTCGGTAAAAATAGCAATATCGGTTGTACCGCCGCCGATATCCACCAGGCAGACACCGAGCTCCATTTCATCGTCGGTTAAAACCGCATAACTGGAGGCTAGTTGTTCAAGAATAATGTCGTCTGTTTCCAGTTCGCAGCGTTCGACACAACGCTCAATATTCTGGATAGCATTCACGGAGCCCGTTACCAGGTGTACCTTGGCTTCCAGGCGAACCCCACTCATGCCAACCGGCTCTTTGATTCCTTCCTGCGAATCAACCACATACTCCTGCGGAAGTACGTGCAGAATGGCCTGATCCTGCGGGATCGCCACGGCCTGAGCAGCATCTATCACACGATCAATATCGGTGTGAGTGACCTCGCGGTCTTTCACTGCGACGATGCCATTGGAGTTCATGGAATGGATGTGATTTCCGGCAATACCCACATACACAGAATGAATATTACAACCGGCCATCAACTCCGCTTCTTCAACCGCCCGGCGGATCGAATCCACAGTCGATTCAATATTCACGACCACACCTTTTTTCAGGCCGCGACTCGGGCTGGAACCCAGACCAAGCAACTCGATATGTCCATCGACATCCACTTCACCAACCAGAGCGACGACCTTGGATGTACCTATATCCAGACCAACCAGCATCCGTTTCTGCGGAACCGAACTCATCACCCCTTCTCCTGTTCTTCACGCCACTGAATTGCAGCGCCTTTACCGTAGCGAAGATCAATACCCGACACACGCTCAACGGGCATGACGGTGACCATTTTTTCTAAACGTTTTACACGGTCTTCGATCGCGTGCTTACCAATTACAACCTGCCAGTTATTGCTCAGTTTCAGAGCAACAGAACCGGTGCGGGAAACGGTCAGAGATTCCACATCTGTACCACGACTTCCAAGTGCCTGCTGCACAAAACGGAAGTACTGAATCGCATCATCAATATGAGACAGATCACTCTGTATAAATGCCAGTCCCTGACGTTTCATTGCTGGCGGGATATCGGATACCACACCGCGGATACTGATCACCTGATTTTCATTGAGAATGGCCATCGGAATATCTTCAGTTGCCTGAATTTCCAGATAGCCGGGCCAGCGTTTTCTGACCTGAATATCCATCAGCATCGGAAATTCATTCAGGGATGAATAAACCTGATTGATATCCGCCGAAAAAAAGCCCTGTCCGATAACATGAGACGTCGCATTAATCAGGTCATCTTCAGCCCAGATATCCAGATCACCAGAGACACGGACATCCTGAATTAACCAGCGATCCATCACACTGACCATACCCCAGGCCAGACCCGCCAACATCATCGGAATCAGCACCATGCTCCAGTGCAGCTGAAAAGGCAGTTGCGGAAGCTGAATGGTGAAGTCGCGTGGCTTCTTTTCAATAATCGGAGTGGCACCGCGTGGTGCCTGACGTTTCTTAATGGCCATGACGCAGACTTGCCTCAGTCAGAAGCGCCTGAACCAGTTGCGGAAATTCCATACCATTGGCTCGGGCCGCCATCGGCACCAGGCTGTGGTCGGTCATTCCCGGGCTGGTATTGGCTTCAAGCAGCGCAAAGTTACCATCACTGTCCTGCATCACATCCAGTCGTGCCCAGCCCTGGCATCCAAGGATGCGATAAGCACTGAGTGCCAGTTCTTTAATTTCATTTTCTTTGTCTTCGCTCAGGCCACAAGGCAACAGGTACTGAGTATCGTCAGACTCATACTTGGCATCGTAATCGTAGAATTCGTGCGAAGTTTTCAGCTGAATCACCGGCAAGGCGACGTCATCGACAATGGCGACGGTAAATTCATTGCCTTCGATCCAGCGTTCAGCCAGCACCAGGTCATCGTACTGACTGGCAAACAGATAACTGCTGCGCAACTCGTCGGCGGTATGCACCCGGCGCATTCCAATGCTGGAACCTTCCCGGGCCGGTTTCACAATGGCGTTATGACCGAGCTCTTCCATGATGGCGTGCCAGTCGCAGAACTGATCAAGCAGAAACGCGCCCGGTGTAGAAATGCCCGAAGCTTTCCACATCAATTTGGTGCGCCACTTATCCATGGCAACCGCTGAGGCCATCACACCACTGCCGGTGTAGGGTTTATTCAGCCACTCCAGCACACCCTGAATCGTGCCGTCTTCACCGCCACGACCGTGCAATGCAATGAAGGCAATATCAAAATCCAGATCCATCAACTGGCGGATGGCATGACCACGAACATCCACCGGAACCACATCAGCACCAAGAGACTGCAGCGCTTCAAGTACAGCCTGACCACTTTTCAGTGATACTTCACGCTCGGCGGAATCTCCCCCCATCAGTACTGCGATTTTGCCAAGGCTGCGTACACTCATGCGTTGGTCTC
>JBPEXS010000447.1:0-1009 GCA_052031325.1 Thalassolituus sp.
CCGGTAAAAAGTCACCGTACTCTATGGATGCCAACCTGCTGCACATCTCTTACGAAGGCGACATCCTTGAAGACCCATGGAACGAGCCAGAAGCCGACATGTGGCTGTGGTCCGTGTCTCCAGAAGAAGCCCCGGAAGCGCCAACGTACCTGACCCTGAGCTTCAGAAACGGCGACGCGTACGCCATCGATGGTGTGGAGAAGTCTCCTGCCACCATTATGGAAGAACTGAACAAGATTGCCGGTGCGAACGGCATTGGCCGTGTCGACATCGTCGAAAACCGTTACGTGGGTATGAAAGCCCGTGGTTGTTATGAAACACCAGCCGGTACTGTGTTGCTGAAAGCGCATCGCGCCATTGAGTCCATCACGCTTGACCGCGAAGCGGCTCACCTGAAAGACTCTCTGATGCCTAAGTACGCCGAACTGATCTACAACGGTTACTGGTGGTCGCCAGAGCGTAAGATGCTGCAAGCGGCGATTGATGAGACTCAGTCTGTGGTTAACGGTGACGTGAAGCTGAAACTGTACAAAGGCAACGTGATTGTTGTGGGCCGTAAGTCAGAAGATTCGCTATTTGACGAAGCCATCGCGACCTTTGAAGACGATGCCGGTGCTTATGACCAGAAAGATGCGGAAGGTTTTATCAAGCTGAACGCACTGCGTCTGCGTACTGCCGCCAAGAAAGGCCGTGGCATGCTGTAAGGCATATCCACTGAAAAGAAGGCGCTGCGGCGCCTTTTTTTGTGCCTGCGAATCATGCTGAGCGTCTTGTGATGCCTTCTGCGCAGGGCCATGCCATTGGCATCTCCGTCTTCAAAGGTTAAGGTTCCGTCCTCTTATCAGAACACCTCAGAATAAAAAGGGCATCCGATGTCAGAACAATGGTCGTTTCAATCCGTAAGCCAGCTCCGTCAGGCAATGGATGAGGGCAGGGTAACCAGTCGTCAGCTGGTGGAATATTTCCGTGATCGTATTGAGCGTTTTAATCCAACGCTCAATGCCGTGGT
>JBPEXS010000448.1:0-4372 GCA_052031325.1 Thalassolituus sp.
TCTTTCACCGGAGCTTCACAGATCTGGTCAATCTTAGCGGCTTTCTTTTTGAAGTGTACATGAAAACGCACCCAGTCACGGCCGTCACGCTCAAACACTTCAATGTTTTCAGCGTGCAGGCTACTGGTGCAGGCACCGGTATCGACTTTGGCTTCGCAGCTGATGCCAAGACCGGGTAATTCCAGAGATTCGATGTAACCGAGGATGGGTTTAGTCATCGTCGGTGTCGACTGAATCCATGCCTGAATCTGTGTCAGAAACAGCAGAAGAAGAGGCCGTAAAATAGATCTGCTTACGGGAGAGCGCGTTCAGATAGGCTTGCCAGGCACGCTCAATATCCGTCGTTGGTGGTACCTTTGACTGACAGACTTCGACAAAGTGCAGCTCTTCGTCTGTGGCAGGGGCACGATGACCTTCGTGCAGCTCTTTCAGAGCCATTCCCAGGGTCTCAAGAATGCTGGCCTGAGAGCGGGTGAAATCCCCAGAACGGGTGAAACCGCGGGGAAAGTTACGATCGTCGAAGAACTTCTTCGCAGTATCAAAACTTTTGGCTTGCATAATATCCTTCCTCACCGGCTATCGTGTTGAATCGCGTGGTATTTCTGGCGGAGTATGTTCAGCCTTGAATTCATGGTAAAACAAAAAAAATTTGTCGTAACGCCAAAGTTTTTTTGTTCAGGCATTCTTCACCGAACTGTCATAAAACCGGCAATGAATGACATGGAAATCCATCAACACAGAGGCTCCAGTGGATACGGATCTGCTTAAAACCTTTATGGAAGTATCCCGCACCCGCCATTTCGGCCGGGCCGCAGAAAACCTGTACCTGACACAGTCCGCTGTCAGTTTCCGCGTACGTCAGCTGGAAGACATGCTCGGCGTCGAATTGTTCTCCCGCCAGCGCAATAATATTCAGCTTACAGCGGCGGGTGAAAAGCTGATGCCACTGGCGGAGAGCAGTGTACTGCTGGAGCAGCGTATCCGCAGCGAAATTGCCACCGCTGAAGGACAGACCGATGCACTGGCCATTGGTGCCACTCCGAACCTCTGGGATGCGTTTCTGCAGAATGAGCTGACCAGTATCGCCCGTGGCGACACCCTGTTTCTGAATGCCGTTGCGCATACAGCCAGCACACTGGTGCGCCAGATCGGAGAACGTTCAGTGGACCTGGCTTTTATGTTTGATGCCCCCAAAGTCGATGACTTTATCACCCGCGAAGCACACGTTCTGCGGCTCTATATGGTGACTACCGGTCAGGCGGAAAACGTCGATGACGCTCTGGCAGATGGCTATGTGATGGTTGATTGGGGCACGGCGTTTACCATGCAGCACGCCCAGGCCTTACGCACGGCACATGTGCCGGTACTCAAAACCAATACCGGTCGGATCGCTCTCGACTGGTTGTTAAACAGCGGGGGTACCGCGTACCTGCCGTTGTCCATGACCAGAGTATTTGAACAGAGTGGGCAACTGCGCCGGGTGGCGGATGCGCCGGTAATAGAGCGCAGTGTCTATGCCAGCTATCACATCAGTCGCGAGGATGACCCCCTTATCAGCCAGGTCGTTGATAGCGTCAGCCAGCACCTGAAAACGCTCTGCGAGAAAGGAACTTACGATCATGAATGATTCGACGGCAGTGATGAAAGCCTGGGCCATGAAAGCCCCTGGTGAACCCGATGTCCTTCAATCTATGAACCTGGAGATACCTGAGCCCGGCCCAGGACAGGTACGGATCAGAGTCTGCGGATCAGGCTTCAACCCTCTGGATGCGAAAATCCGTGCCGGCCTTGCGGCTATTCCGACGGCCACGGGTGTGCCGGGCTGTGATGTCAGTGGGGTTATCGATGCCGTCGGTGACGATGTTCATATCTGGCAGGCTGGTGATCGGGTATTTGCTTGTGCCGGTGGTGTAAAAGGCTGCGATGGTTCGCTGGCAGAATATATGCTGGCTGATCCGGCGTTGCTGGCACCGGCCCCTGACTCACTTGATCTTGTTGAATCTACGGCTCTGCCTCTGGTCAGTATTACCGCCTGGGAGGCTTTGAATCGTCTCGACATCAAACCCGGTGACCGTCTGCTGATACTCGGTGGTTCTGGGGGTGTCGGACAGATGGCCGTACAACTTGCCGATATGAGAGGTGCCCATGTGGTGGCTACGGCTGGCACTGAGGCCCGTCAGGCAAGAGTGAAATCCCTAGGCGCAGATGACGTCTGCCTGCACAGTGACATTACTTCTCAACCTGCCAGTTTTAATAAAGTACTGGATACGTTCGGAGGTGAGTCTCTGCAGACAGGTCTTCAGATGGCCGCGCCTTATGCTCAGGTCGCGACGATTAATGCCCGTAATCAGTATGACCTGACTCAGGCCCATGCCAAGTCACTGACACTCCATGCGGTGTTTATGGCGTTGCCGCTACTGACAGGGCAGGGCCGTGATGAGCACGGTCTGTTTCTGAAGTGGTTGTCGGGTCAGATTGATGCTGGGCAGCTGCAGGCTCCGGAGACACGGGTTTATCATCCGGATCGAGTTGCTGATGTTCACCGGCAGTACGAGGCCGGTGAATTAAAAACCAAGGCCGTATTTAACCTGACGGATCTGGGTTAACAGGTGTGAGTTAACAGGTGTGAGTTAACAGGTCTGGGTTAGCAGGTCTGGGTTAGCAGGTCTGGGTTAGCAGTTATGGGTTGAAGCATGGTTTAACAGATTCAGGGCGCAGACCACTGCCTTAGCAGATTGTGATAAATCGCATTCAGGCGGCGTACCTCTGTATCGGCTGGCCCGCGATCCTGAGTCAGTGCCTGAATACTGGTGTCCAGCTCAAACAGGATTTCGCGCTGGCTGATGTCAGCAACCAGACTCTGCACCCAGAAAAATGCCGCTATGCGTCTGCCCCGTGTTACCGGTCTGACTTCGTGCAGGCTGGTGGACGGATACAGAATCAGGTCACCGGCGTTTAATTTAACTTCCTGCGCGCCATAGCGGGTTTCAATCGCCAGCTCGCCACCGTCGTAGTCATCGGCGTCACTCAGAAACAGCGTGGCTGAGATGTCACTGCGCATCTGGCTGCCATCCGCCAGGCACAGAATTGAAGCATCCGTGTGCAGACCGTAATGGCCACCGTTCTGATAACAGTTAAAGCGTGGTGGAAAAACTTTGTTCGGCAATGCAGCAGACACAAACAACGGATGTTGCAGCACTACTGACTGTACCCGTGCGGCCAGATCCTGAGCCAGCGCCGTGGTTTCATCCAGTTGCAGGTTGGCTTTCACCGTGGCAGCCAGTGAACCGGCGGTGCGTTTGCCATCGGTCCAGGCCTGGGATTCCAGTAGTTGTGCTAATTGACGGGCTTCATCCGCGTTAATCAGCTGTTCGATTGGCAGCAGCATCTTTTTATCCTTCTGTATCCTGCGGTGTTCTGACCAGCACGCTTTCATTGATATCGGCGATGGTCGGGCAGCCGCACAGTGCCATGTTCATTTCCAGCTCCTGTTGCAGCAGCTTCAGCATGTGCGCGACACCTAATGGGCCCGCGACAGCGAGCGCCCAGAGCTGAGGCCGGCCAATACATACGGCATTGGCACCGAGGGTGATGGCTTTGACGATGTCGCTGCCACGGCGGATGCCGCTGTCGAGCAGCAGTGGCAGGTGTGCGCCCACGGCCTGACGGATGGCAGGCAACAGGTCAATACTGGCGGGCAGGGTATCTAATGTCCGGCCACCATGGTTGGAAACGATCAAGCCATCAAAGCCCAGATCTTTCAGAATCACGGCATCATCGGGGTGCGAAACGCCTTTGGCCCAGAGCGGCAGCTGTGTCTGACTGCGCAGCCATATCAGATCCTCAACGCCTGGACGGTCGGCCATGTAACCCTGAAAAATGATACTGTCACCGGGGTTCAGTCCCTGAGTTACTGGTGCAGACAGATCCGCCAGGTTGGCTTCAGAAAGGTCTTCCGGCAGGCGGAAACCGCTGCGCTGAATGCGATTGCGCAGTCCTTGTACCGGGGCATCCAGGGTAATCACAATGGCTTTGGCCGCAGAGGCTTCAGCCCGTTCGATCAGATCTGCGTTAGCGTTACGTCCCGGTTGCCAGTAAAGCTGAAACCAACAGTGCGGATGCTGTGTGCTGATCTCAGCAAATGCGTGGTTGCTTAACGTGCTGCAGATCATAGGCACATCCGCGGTGGCTGCGCCCTGTGCGTTGGCGCACTCACCGTCCGGGTGTATAAGTTGTTGGTGGGCGACCGGTGCCAGCAGTATCGGGCTTGGCAGGGTCAGGTCACCCACCTGAGTTTGTGTATTCGCCTGACTGAAATCAGCGAATAGTCGGTTATAAAGGGCAAGTTGATTAAAGGCGTGTCGGTTACGCC
>JBPEXS010000449.1:0-2636 GCA_052031325.1 Thalassolituus sp.
GCCAGACTGGGTGACAGTAACCAGTAGAACGCCATGACTGGCAGTGCAATCAGAATGGCCCAGTTCAGGCCGGGCAGGTATCCCATCCACTCAGCCTGAGGCAGGTCCCAGAGGACCCCGAAAATCGTCAGGTAAATCAGCGGAACACAAATCCAGTGGATGAGTTTGTTAATGGGGTTCTGGTGACTGGCACCGTATTCACGGAACCATTGACCGGGTGATTTACGGCTCATGCTTTCTCCTGGCAAATCTGTTTTTTAAAATCATGGATCATTTTTTAGTACTAGGGTGCTTCGTAAATTAAATACGAAATCCCCCTCATTCTTACCGGAAAATCGTATGTCTATCTACGCCGGGTAGTCTATCGACAAAAGGATGTTGTTTCCTGACCTATACTGAACAGATGACCTGTTCAGCCAAGGTGGCATTAGAGTACATGAAGGACCAGACTCTCGCACAGGATAAGAGTAGCCCTGTGGCTGAGCTTCACTCTCAGGCACTGAGTATTCTGTCTGAATCCTCTTCCGTAATGATTGCATTAGTTGACCTTGAATACCGGGTGCTGACGGCTGGTTATGAATTCTCCAGGCTGTGTGATCGTTCATTCCCTGACTGCTGCGGCCAGCCTTTGAGCCGACTTTTACCCGATCTCGCCGATTATTTAATGCCTGCCTTGTCAGCGGCAGTTGATTCGGGTGAAAAGCAGCAGGATGTTCAATTCCTTTCAGGCATACAGTCTGTTGCCGGGTTTCCGCTGTTCAGAAAGGCGCAGTTTCATCCTCTTCTGACTCCGCAGGGAGCTGTTGCCGGTGTATTGATCACCACTGACTCCTTCTCTCACGAAAGCACGCTCAGCGTCTCTGATACAGGGATTCAGCAAGTACTCGAACATCTGTCCACATTCATTTTTTCATTGTCCCGTGATGGCTCCGTTCTGGAGGTTAACGATCTATTTACGCAGAAGACCGGGCTGGAATTGAGCCAGATACTGGGTAAAAAATTGTGGCAGACAGAATTGTGTGATTTTAATTCAGAAACCTGTTCACTCCTGCAACGGGCGGTTTCAAGTGCTTGCAGTGGCCACCGGAGCCGCTTTGATGCGCGTTGGTCAATGCCTGATGGCGGAACGGCAACGGTCGATTTTCTGTTGTCACCGGTATTTGATGAAGATGGTAATGTCGTCCGGCTGATTGCTTCTGCCCGGGATATCTCTGAGCGCATTCAGCGGGAATCAAAACTGGTGTCGAGCGAGAGCCTGTTGCGCCAGATATTTGAAGCCACAGCCGATGCCCTGATCCTCGCCGACCCAGAGGGGCGTATCACACTGTCGAACCAGCGGGCTGCGATCATGTTTGGCTATCCGGCGGAAAAATTTGCCACCCTGAATGTGGATGATCTGCTGCCAGACGCCATGCGCCACAAGCATGCAAAGTTGCGCGAGGGGTTTTATCACCAGCCTGTTGCCCGCTCGATGGCGGATAAACGAGACCTGTTCGGGCGTCGTGATGACGGCAGCCTGTTCCCGATTGAGGTTGGCCTCACACCCGTCGAGATTGCGGGTGATAAACGCGTCCTGGCCACGGTGGTGGACGTTACCGTACAGAAAAAATTCCAGTCCACACTGGAAGAGACGCTCAAAGCGAAAAGCGCGCTTCTGAACGAAGTACATCACAGGGTGAAAAACAACCTGCAAGTGGTTTCCAGCCTGCTGAACCTGCAGGCACGGGGGATTCCTGAAGAAATCCGTGAGCCTTTTACGGAAAGTCAGGGGCGTATCAAGGCCATGGCACTGATCCATCAGCAGTTTTATGAAAAACAGCAGATGGACCGTATCGAAGCCTTGTCGTATCTGAAAAACCTGTGTGAGTTGTTACGCCAGAGTTACACCGGGCTGACGCGCAAACTCAGAATCACTATGGACAGTGATCAGCAGACGGTCTTTCTGAGTATGGACCAGGCATTACCTTTTGGTCTGCTGATTAACGAGTTGGTCACCAATGCCATCAAACATGCCTTTGTCGGTCGCGAGCACGGCAGCATTCAGGTCTTTCTGACGCGGGAGAAAGGCAAGGTTCGTCTCACTCTGGAAGACGATGGCATTGGTATTCCATCAGAAAAAGAGCTTGGACAGGGGACCTCGCTGGGGTTTCAGTTGATACCCGACCTGGCAATGCAGCTCGATGCGGATCTCACGCTCAAGCGCGAAAACGGCAGCCGCTTTGATGTGGTGTTTGCCGAAGGAGTAAAACAATAATGCCTCCTGTAAGAATTCTGGTCACAGAAGATGAGCGGATCACAGCATTGGATCTGAAAATGACACTGATGGATCTCGGCTACGAAGTGGTTGATACCGTCGTCTCCGGGGAAGAAGCGATTGCCCGTGCTGCGGCGGAAAAGCCGGATCTCATTCTGATGGATATCCACCTTAAAACTGAGATGCTGGGCACAGAAGCCGCTGAAATCATTGATCGTGAGTTCGGTATACCGGTCATTTTTCTGACCGCATACTCTGACACGTCGATCGTAGAACAGGCCGCCAAATCTCTGCCTTACGGCTACCTGGTTAAGCCATTTGAGCGCAAAGAAATGGATGCCGCCATTCAGGTGGCGCTGGCTCGTCATCAGGCCAATAAAGA
>JBPEXS010000045.1:0-1637 GCA_052031325.1 Thalassolituus sp.
GGGTCCTTCTTGCCTACAAATTCAATAAACTGCAGGTCCGTGGATGAGTCCACAGCGCCGCGCTTGAGATGGGTAATGACCGGGCTGACAATCGGATGCAGCAGCCGGGCTTTATGCCAGCCTTTGGGGCGTACCAGCGGTGCCAGCAGAACGATATCGGCAAAGGGACTGGTATCCGGCGTGATACGGTGCTTCAACAGATAGTTGATGAGAATGGCGCCACCAGTGCTCTGCCCAAATGCAAATAAAGGCCCGGCAACATGCTCTTTAATCTGTCCCAGTAAACCGGTAAACACGGCATCATACTGCTGGAAATCACGAATCGCAGCGGGGTCCCCATCGGCCAGTCCATGTCCCGGCAGATCATAGGCAATGACATCCAGGCCCTGTGTCAGGCAGAAATCAATCAGACTGGAATAGAGACCGACATGGTCATAGTAGCCGTGAACGATCACCGCAGTGCCTTTTATCGAAGACCTGCCAGGTTCGTCACCGCGACGCCAGTAATGCACCGGGATATTGAAATCACCCAGCGACATATAGCCACAATGGTGATGGCGGGCCTGCGGAAAATTCAGTTTGTAGTAACTGAAGTAAGCATCCTGCTGGGGGCCGTGGCTGTCAGGAAAAGCCTGCCAGTCGAACTGGCCGAATTCGCGGATCAGGGTCTGTCTGTCCCAGTTCATGAGCGTTCTCATAAAAAGTGTGAAGACAGTATAGCCCCGCCCTGATCAGGAAAGAATCTGCAACCCGGCTCCCCGCTCAGCAGACATTCAGGGAGCCGCAGCTAACACCCGGTTAATCAGAACGATCCGGTTCCGGGCTGTTCTCAGCGGCGGCGCATTTTCACCGTCAGCGAGGGCAGTACCGTGATATCCAGTTTGCCCGCGACTCTGCGTATGGTGTCTTCTTCAAAGCTTTCGATATCAAACCAAGGCGAAAAGTAATGAGCGATCATCGACTGGGTTTTTGCCTTATTCTCATCCAGACGGATAAACATAATGAAGCGTGACCCTGGCTCAGAAAGGCTGACCAGGTTCTGCACATACTGTTTACGGAAATTCTGTGGAATACCATGAAAGCAGCCTTTATCCATGATAAGACCGTAGGTTTCAGTCACCGGGGCCTTCAGGGGCTTGCAGATATCGACCACTTCATAAGTCAGAGACCGGGTTGAGCATTCCTGGCTGAACCATTCGCGGGCTTTCGTGATTGCTGCTTCTGAGTAGTCCATGCCTTTGACTGAGTAACCTTCTTTTGCCATCCAGGCACTGAGCTCACCACCGCCACAACCAATATCCAGCACTTTAGCGTTGAGGTCTGCCCATCCCTCCCACACAGCGGTTTTGAGAGCATCCGGAACAGCCTCTGCGAACGGCTCTGGTTCGGCTTTGGCGTGCCAGGATGAATTCCACCAGTTCTGTTTAAAGCGGTAGGCCCGAGAGGAGAACAGCTTGCTCATCAGCCCATGGAGAATACGCCCTTTGAGGGAACGCTGAACACGTTGGTTCGCAGCAGGGGTGCCACGCAATGCGGCCGTTGAGGTTGGCTCAGTCATGAAAAATCCTTTTCAAAATTCCTGTGAGGACCAGCTTGGTCTCCTATTAGATAGCACAGGCATCGAGCGCGGGGGATAG
>JBPEXS010000450.1:0-1102 GCA_052031325.1 Thalassolituus sp.
CAATCACCACGCGACAACCGGCATCACCAAAGGCGTTACCGGACAGCATGTCTTCAACCGCGTCTTCAGCCTGTTTCAGTGTTTCAGCAACGATCACGCCTTTACCCGCGGCCAGACCATCAGCCTTAACCACAATCGGAGCGCCTTTCTCACGCAGGTAAGCCAGTGCTGGTTCGATTTCAGTGAAGTTCTGATATTCCGCCGTCGGGATTTTCTGACGTGCCAGGAAATCTTTGGTGAAAGCCTTAGAGCCTTCCAGCTGCGCAGCGCCCTGGCGTGGGCCGAAAATTTTCAGACCGGCACTTTCAAACAGATCGACAATACCATCCACCAGTGGCGCTTCCGGGCCAACAATGGTCAGACCGATGTCGTTGGACTCAGCGAAGTCTTTCAGCGCCGCAAAATCCATCACACCGATGTCGACGTTCTCGATACCGTCTTCAATCGCCGTACCGGCGTTGCCCGGAGCAACGAATACTTTTTCGACCAGCGGAGATGACAGACATTTCCAGGCCAAAGCATGCTCTCGACCACCGGACCCTACAACTAGTACTTTCATAAATTAATACTCTTGTGAGTACCGGGCCTGAAACACTCCACAGCGGTGTTAAAAAACTCGTCGGCGTGCTCACGTACTACCTGTACGCTGCGCGGCCTTCTCATTTTTTGCCTTGCTGTGAAGCGTTTCAGCTCCCGGTTTTGTTCAAAGCGTTTTGCCGCGGGTCTGAAATCTTCCTGAGCGGTGTTAAAACCTTCATCAAAATGCTCATGTACTTCAGTACACTGCGCTTTTTCTTCAGGTTTTGCCTACCTCAGAAAACTTTCATCTCCCGGGGCCATTACACCCAGATGAAATTTAATAAAAACCGCTGAGATAATATTAAAGAACAGCAGTCTTCCGATAAAGAATTACGGTTTTGCTGGAGCGTCGTGGGCACAGCAGCTCCACCTCGTTTAAATCTTGCCTGAGCGTCGCGAGCGAAGTCCGGGCCAGGCAAAAGCGACTGAGAAAGCGGAGCGTACAGATAGTACGTGAGCATTTCGAATGTCGCTATTAACACCGCCCGGGCAAGCACAGCAGCTCAGTGGCGGAAGTGGCGCA
>JBPEXS010000451.1:0-1595 GCA_052031325.1 Thalassolituus sp.
CGTCAGGAATTCTGTACCAATCCACTGACGGATGAACTGCAGCGCGCTCTGCACACCCTCAAAGGCAGCGCTTACATGGCGGATATTGAGCCGGTGGCAGCGCTGTCAGCACTGATGGAACGCACCATCAAAGAAGGTCGTGCCTGCCATCTGCAGAATTCAGGTGAGCTGACAGAGCTGCTGGAAGAAGGCGTAGCCCTGCTGCAGCCCGTGCTTGAAGCCTCCCGCCTTGCCGGATTAACTGAACTTGAAGGCGCTGAGGCTCTGGGTGAGCGGCTGCGTGCCTTTATGGACAAGTACATTGTCTATCCGGAATCTCAGTCCGGGTCAGACCTGGGCCAGCCGGATGCCTTGTCGGCCTTTATGGCAGCGACCATGGATGCGGTGATGGAGGCTGAAGACCAGTCCGCCGACTGGCAGCACACTGGCTCACCAGAACAATTGGTTCTGCTGGCGAACAGCATGAAGGATGTCGCAGCGACAGCTTCGGCCGCGGGTTATACCGGCGTATCGGCTCTGGCTTCTGCGCTGGGCCGTTTTTATGCAGAACAGACGCCCGGTGTTCCTGCGGCGGGCAAAGCGGGACTGGTGGCTGAGGCTCAGGACACGCTACTGAATCTTTATGATTGCCTGGCCGCTGGCCAGACGGCAGATGCACCTCAGGAACTGATTCTGCGCCTGCAGCAGTCCGGCGAGCTGTACGGTG
Source organism: Thalassolituus sp. (assembly GCA_052031325.1). GTDB lineage: Bacteria > Pseudomonadota > Gammaproteobacteria > Pseudomonadales > Oceanobacteraceae > Thalassolituus. The sequence goes on from JBPEXS010000451.1 coordinate 707, forward strand.
GGGTTTTCGACAGACAGACCGAAGGTGATGAGTCATCTGAAGCAACAGAACAGGACCAGCCGTTCAGCAACCAGGCTCAGGATTCGGGCACAGATGAACCGGAAACGACTTCTGATGAGCCTGAGCAAACTGAAGATCAGGTCACTGAACATGTAGCCGCAGTCAGTGACTCAGAGGAGCCTGGAGCAGACAGCGCCATCGGCACCTTCCTCGAAGAGGCCGATGAGATATTGTCTGCCGTGCCTGCTCACCTTGATCACTGGCAGGCATCACCGCACGATTTACTGCCTCTGGCCAGTCTCCAGCAGGAAATGCACACCCTTCAGGGTGCTGCAGGTATCACTGATTTCGGGCCGGTCAGCGCACTTTCTGGTGAGCTGGTGACGCTGTGCCGCTTCCTCCATGATGGCCTGCTGGACGCAGATGACAGCACATTGCCATTACTGCGGGAGGCGTATGATGAACTGCAGGCTCAGGTAGAGGCCGTGCGTAATGGTCTGATGCCGGTTGAGTCTCTGTTGACCGAGCGCATCCGTACCGTGACTGCTTCTGCGGATATCCCGCAGGATAGCCTGGAAGAGCCTGAGGCAGCCTCATCCGATTACGATCAGATTGCCAGCGAATCCCTCGACAGCTCTGACCGGGAGATTATTGAAATCTTCCTTGAAGAGTCGGAAGAGCTGATGGAAGTGCTGGATAATTCGGTAGAAGACTGGAAAGCCGACCCGAAAAGCCGCAGCGGTGCGGATGAGATTCTCAGGACGCTGCATACCATCAAAGGTGGGGCGCGTCTGGCGGGTCTTTCTGCCATCGGTGATTACACTCATACCTTTGAAGAAGACGTACAGAAAGCCCTGAACAAGGGTAAGAAGTTCGACGATGCCTTCTT
>JBPEXS010000452.1:0-1640 GCA_052031325.1 Thalassolituus sp.
TCAGGGCCCAGAAAAGCGGCCAGATTGAATGCCACGATCAGCGTTGCCAGAATGGCCAGCCCGAAAACTTTGACCATATTGCGCTGTTGCGCTGACTCTTCTGTGATGCCGGTTTCAACCATCCAGACTTTGCCAAACAACACTGGGGAATACCACAGACCGCCAAGGACAAAACTCGCGGCGGTTGCAGCCAGAATGGCCAGATAATTAAGTTCCACGTGTCATCCCTTTGTGAATGTCAGCCAGATTGCAGGTAAAAATAGTACCTGTAAATGTGCAAGCAGCCGCAAAAGCGGCTGACTGTTAAGAATCGAAATCCGTCAAAGTTTACAGATAGCGCACACCATGCTGAATCGAGAGCAGGCTCACCTGATCGCCTGCTTCCGTAACCTGTGCGTCTTTAATACGGATGTCCTGACCAGTCTGTTCTTTGACAATGCGCTCGATGGTTTCATCGGTCAGTTCTCCATCCACTTTGACGGTGGTCATATTCTCCGGATTATCGAGTGATGCCGACGTACCTGGGGTGTAGATAGTGCCGTTACTGAAGTCGACGGCAAACGCAATCACCCCAGGAATCAGGAAGAAGAGCAGGCCAACGGCATCCAGTGCAACGACACCAACATCCAGTTTACCGCTTACCTGGCCTTTTCGTTCGGGATAGAGAATGGTGCCGCAACCACTGAGCTGGACGACCAGACCGCCGGTTACAGCGAGTGCCAGTGATTTTTTAATCAATGATTTTGAAATGCTGCTGTTCATGTATCTCTCCTGAAATAATGACGTACACAAGAGAGACAGAGAAAGTCAGAAATAATTCAATAACAGAATCACATGGCCGGAAATGTGCAGATAAAGAACCTGGATTTCCGCGAGTCTGGCTGAATTTATTTCTCTGGCACTGATAGAAGCCATGACTGTATCCGAGAAATAACATCCGACTTATGGCTGACGCCTCCGGCATCCCTCAGAATATGATCAAGACCGGGCAAACGCTGAAATTCAATATGAGAATGCCCGGATTTCTGTAAGGTCTCAGCCATACTGATCGCTTCGTCTACATTAACCTGGGTGTCTTCATCAGATTGAAGGATCAGTAAGGGGACATCAATTGATGCAATTAACTGCTGGAAATCCAGGCTCAGTGACTCTCGCCACCATGCCGGCCCATGACCGCTGACGATAGCTTCTGCATCCGGGCTATTACGGATGAATTCTGAAAACGCCTGAAATCCGGCAACCTGCTCTTCGATATTCTCAGTTCCGGAAACCCGGATGTTATGAATGACATCATTTTCAAACCAGCGCCCACCACCATTAACCAGAATACAGGCACTGGCCGGATAGACGGCGCAGACTCTTGCTGCAATCACCGCGCCTTCACTGCCTCCCATTACCAGGATGCGGCGGTACGTTTTTTCAAGTTGATTCAGCACCTGCAAGGCATCTGCCTGACGTTGCGATGGGCGGTCATTCTGAAGGTAAGCGTCAGGGCAGTCATTGTTTTCATCAAACGTATGAACGCTTTCGTCTGACTGCAGGTCTGCAGTCAGTCCGTATTTTTCAATCATCAGAAAATCCGCGCCGGGCGCTATATCAGCGTAGTTCCGGTACTCCTTCAGTCGGGGAGCAACACTGCG
>JBPEXS010000453.1:0-1108 GCA_052031325.1 Thalassolituus sp.
TCGCCGGTGGTGTAACGGTCATAGCGCAGACCGAGTGTCAGTTCCAGCTCATCATTCACCAGCCACTCATCCTGAATGTAAGCGGTGTTCATGGCATACGCCCAGTCAGCCGCTGCATCCGACGGATTATTCGACGGGGCATTGTTGTAATACATCGCACCGGCATAACCGTCGCGGAACGCATCAATGCCACCGTAGAAACGGATTTCCGTTTCGGTGTGCTGCACAAACAGGTTGTACACATCGACGCCCTCGTATTCGAGACCGAAGGTCAGCAGGTGTTCATCCAGGTCATAAAAGCCTTTGAACGCAGCCGAGGTAGTCTGATATTCCAGTTGGTTAGAATGACGGCTGTCATCACTACCAATGTAAACAGTGACATCATCGGTGTAGATCTGCATTTCACCAAAGTCGGTGCCGCCCAGTGACAGCTGACGGTTATCCAGATCGGAATACCCCAGACGCACTTCCGTTGAGAAACGACCGGTCCAGTCGGCAAACCAGGTACCTACATACGAGTTCAGCTTGGCACCGCGCTCGTACAGGTGATTTGAGAACTCCAGTTCGCTCAGGTCACCGTCAGACGGTACGATGTTGTAACCGTCGTTGTAGTTATAGGTGAATGACAGACGGTGCGCTTCGTTGATGAACCAATCCAGTTTCAGCAGCAGTTTTTCGTCTTCGTTATCGTAAGCCGACGGGATAGAACCGGGGTCGTACTGATAGTTGTCGATGGCAATCTGACGAATCTCATCCAGCTCTGACTGGGTGATATTTACTTCGTTAATCGCGCCAGAACCGATGGGGCCACGGTCAAAGTTATTCACGCCATCGAGAAATTCATAAGCCACGAAAAAAGACAGTTTATTCTCCATGATCGGGCCACCCAGAGTGAAGCCGAAACGCTGCTCATTGAATGAGCTGAGAACCACCTCATCACCTTCAAGTGAATCACCGCGTAAAGCGTCGCTGGTGTAATCGTAGAACACAGAACCGTGGAATTCGTTGCCACCCGATTTAGTCACAGCATTGATGTTACAGGCGGTAAAACCACCGTACATGACATCAAACGGCGCCATTTCGACCGATACCTGATTAATGGCATCAA
>JBPEXS010000454.1:0-6139 GCA_052031325.1 Thalassolituus sp.
GCGATCAAAGTGAGCGTTTTATCGAAGTAAAAACAACCAAGCTTGGTGCATCAACACCCTTTTACATCACCGAAAATGAAGTCACTGTTTCTGAGAAATTTCCACATAAATACCAACTTTATCGTGTGTATAATTTTCAAGAAAACCCAAAGGTGTACCGACTGAAAGGCAGCATGCGTAATAGCTGTCATTTGAAAGCAAATTCATACAGAGCAATGCCTGTCTGATTTCACTTCCCAATACAGAAGCTTCCAAAAATCTCACCCAAAAGATCATCGGCGGTAAACGCCCCGGTGATTTCACTCAATGCATTCTGCGCCATGCGCAGGTCTTCGGCGAGAAGTTCACCGGCGCCCATGCCTTCTAGCTGCTGGCGGCCGTAGGCGAGGGCGTCTTTGGCGCGATTCAGTGCGTCGATATGGCGGCGGCGGGCGAGGAAGCCACCTTCACTGGCGGCGTTGTAGCCCATTACATCTTTCAGGTGTTCGCGCAGGGTGCCGACGCCGATGTTCTGTTTTGCAGACAGCGCAATAGTTGGGTAGCTGCCCGACGTATCTAATCCCACTGTTTCAGTTGAGAGGTCGGCTTTGTTGCGGATGACGGTTACCCGACCACTGGCCAGGAGGTCATCAGTGGCCTGCTCGAGACCACGCTCATCATAGAGGGCGTGCAGAAGCTTCTCAGGATCCGTTTCGTCGGTAGTTGAATCAATCATCAACAACACCCGGTCGGCTTTGCTGATCTCATCCCAGGCACGCTGGATACCAATGCGTTCGACTTCGTCAGGGGCGTCGCGCAGGCCAGCGGTATCGATGATGTGCAGGGGCATGCCATCGATGTGAATATGTTCTTTCAGTACGTCACGGGTGGTGCCGGCAATATCGGTTACGATGGCCCGCTCCTGACCAGCCAGGGCGTTAAGCAGGGAGGATTTACCCGCATTCGGACGGCCTGCTATCACGACGTTCATTCCTTCACGCAGGATGGCGCCCTGATTGGCTTCTTTCAGTACCGATTCTAACGCCTGTTCGACGTCGGTGAGCATGGCTTCGACTTTACCGTCAGACAGAAAGTCGATCTCTTCTTCCGGAAAGTCGATGGCGGCTTCGGTGTACATGCGCAGATGAATCAGCTGATCGAGCAGCTCGTGAACGCGTTTTGAGAACTCGCCCTGCATGGAACGCAGCGCACAGCGGGCGGCCTGTTCTGAGGCCGAATCGATGAGGTCAGCGATGGCTTCGGCCTGAGCCAGGTCAAGTTTGTCATTGAGGAACGCCCTTTCCGAGAATTCACCGGGGCGTGCCAGGCGGCAACCGTGAGCGATCACTTCTTTCAGCAGCAGGTCCAGTACTACAGGGCCTCCGTGACCCTGAAGTTCGAGTACATCTTCGCCAGTAAAGGAATTGGGGTTTGGAAAGAACAGGGCGATGCCTTCGTCTAACACACTGCCATCCACACCTTTAAACGCTCCATAATGGGCGTAGCGGGGTTTTGGCGTAAAACCCAATACAGCATGTGCGATCTGACTCGCTTTCTCACCAGACACCCGGATGATGCCGACCCCGCCTCGTCCAGGTGCGGTGGCGATGGCGGTAATGGTGTCCTGATGCACTTGGGTATTCATTAGGTGCCCTGATGTTGTGTTATTAGCCGATGGCTGGATCTGTCGTGTTAATCCCATTGTACCCGCAAACTGATAAGCACAAGAGAGGCACAAAAAAAGGCGCCGTAGCGCCTTTTCTGATCGGTCAGTCGTCAGGATGACTTTTCGATCTGTTTGTTGATCACGTATTGCTGGGCAATGGTGATGACGTTGTTCACCACCCAGTACAGTACCAGACCAGCCGGGAACCAGAGGAAGAAGATGGTCATCATGAATGGCATCATCTGCATCACACGGGCCTGCATCGGATCAGGCGGTGTTGGCTGGAATTTAAACTGAATGAACATACTCAGACCCATCAGCAGCGGCAGGATGAAGTATGGATCTTTCAGTGACAGGTCATGAATCCAGAGGAAGAAAGGCGCCTGACGCAGTTCAACCGACTCTGACAGTACCCAGTACAGAGCAATAAATACCGGCATCTGAATCAGCATCGGCAGACAACCGGCCACCGGATTGATCTTCTCGGTTTTGTAGAGCTTCATCATTTCCTGACTCAGCTTCTCACGGTTATCACCGTAACGGTCTTTGATCTCCTGAATCTTTGGAGCCACTTTGCGCATGTTCGCCATAGAATGCAGTGACATGGCAGAGAGCTTGAAGAAGACAATCTTGATCAGCAGTGTCAGCAGGATAATAGCCACACCCCAGTTGCCAACCATGCTGTGCAGCCAATCGAGCACCCAGAACAAAGGCTGTGCCAGCCACCAGAGAATACCGTAGTCGACCACCAGGTTGAGGTTGTCGGCAATTTCTTCCAGACGGTCCTGAATCTTAGGGCCCGTATACAGCTGAGCACCCATGATGGCGGTTTCACCTGGCATAACGGTGACTGTATTGTCGTAGTAGCCAAACAGGTAGTTACCTTTGACGTAACGGCCGTTATAGGTGTGCTGCTGATCCTGCGGTGGAATCCAGGCGGCAACGAAGTAGTGCTGCAGAATGGCGGCCCAGCCACCGACTTCTACGGATTTGAATGGCTCATCTTCGAGGTCATCGAAGGTGACCTTCATATAACGTTCATCACTGGTCGTCAGCGCAGCACCCAGATAGGCGGCCATTCCCAGGCTGTTGGTCTTTGAAGGATCATCAGAACCGTCACGCTTGAGCTGGGCATAGAAAACACCCTTCCAAGGCTGATCTGAGCGGTTCGTGACGCGGTAACTGACGTCTGTCAGGTATTTACCACGCTCAAAGGTAAACACCTTCTTCACCAGCGCTTTATCAGTCTGAGTGGTCAGAACCACTTCCATCTGATCCTGGTCACCCAGGCGATATTCGGATTTCTCTGCGCTGTAGAGGGCACCACCATTTTTATCGACGCCATCCGGGCCCAGCAGACCACTCTGGGCAATGTACTGACGTATCGGGCTGGTTTCCAGCAGAGCAAAGGGTACTTCCGGGTTATCCAGAGACTCTGAATATTTACGCAGACGGGCGTCGATAATCTGACCACCTTTCAGGTCGATCACCATTTGCAGAGTGTCGGTTTCTACACGCACCAGCTTATCGGCAACGGCAGAGACATCACCGCCTGCGGCAGGGATTACAGGCTGTTCATTAACGTTCGTTACGTCGGGTGCATCGCTATCAGCAGAGGTTACTGATGCATCGGTCACAAGCGGTGTATCTGATGACATTTCCGTCATGACAGAGGCGGGGGCTTCAGCCTGTTTCTTAGCAGAACTGCCGTAGTCCTGCTCCCAGGTGTAAAACAACATATATGAGCTGAGCGCCAGACCAGCAAAAATAAATATACGGCGGATATCCATGATCAGGGTTTCCGTTGGCAACAATGAGTAGAAGGTTTAGAAGCGGTGGAGTGTGGTTCAGGGACCATATCAACACCAGAACCACCCCATGGGTGGCAGCGACTGAGTCGCCGGATGGTCAGCCACGAGCCACGGAACGCACCATGTGTGCGAATGGCTTCATCAGCGTAAGCAGAACAAGTGGGGTAAAAACGGCAACGACTGGGAAACATAGGGCTGATCGCATAACGGTAAACGCCAATCAGCAGAGTCAGAAAAACAACGGCTGGATTACCGCTTTTTCTGCTTTTTTCTGCCTGTGTGTTTTCCATGCGGTCGTCTCAGTCTGAACCAGAGGCCGTCGATCATCTCACGAATCTGTTGGTTGTCCAGCTCAGCAATTCCTGAACGGGCCAGAATAACAAAATCATGATTAGCAATATCATGCTGATGCAGGCGGAATGACTCACGGATCAGACGTTTGACCCGGTTGCGATCCACAGCGCGCTTCAGCTGTTTCTTCGCCAGCACAAACCCGATACGGGGCCGTTCTGATGAATTTGGTGTTGCTAAGACCAGCAGTTGAGAAGTGCTTCCACGCAGAGCCGTGTGGTCAAAGACCTGGCGGAATTCCGACGGCTTCAGCAAACGCGAGGTTTTACGAAAAGACTGATCGGTCATACCGCTGCTCTGCGGGGAAAGAAAACGATTAAGCGGTCAGGCTGTGACGGCCTTTGGCACGACGACGAGCCAGAACCTGACGACCGTTTTTAGTCGCCATACGGGCACGAAAACCGTGAGTACGCTTACGCTTCAGAACACTTGGTTGAAATGTACGTTTCATATCAATATCACCTGTATAAACAGTGAAATGGGCCTAAATTTCAGGGCCGGGAATTGTATGCAAAAGGACATTTCAAATCAATGAAAAAACCTAACTGATTGTCGATTTATTGTACGAGACGTCTTGTTTGTGACTTTTCTGTTAAAAATCAATGGCTTAATAAAAACAACTCGCCCTTTCTGAATAACTTCAGCACAGAATCCAACCAATCTCTGTGCTTAAAGTCAGGCAGTTGTCGTTTTGCTGACCGATTTGCTCTCTTACATCATCTCCAGCAAAGCTCACTCTTGTGAACTTAACTTTTTCGCAACTCCCATCTCCCATCTCCTATGTGTTCCCTGTTCTGTCTCTACTTCTGTATCCATTCTTAGCTTTCTGATCATGGTAGTTCATCAATTCTGATGACAGACAGCAAAATGGAGTCCTGGAGTCTGAGCCGCTTTCCGGTCAGCAAAATTCTATTCTGGTTATGTATATGTGATGTGTGTTTAGAGAGGGTTTTTAATATTGTTATTACTATAAGCTTTGACGAATTCTGTGGATAAGCAATTTTTTATCAATAAAATCAGTGACTTAAAGAATTGATAACCGTGGTGATTAACTGGGGCAGTACTGAGGACTGGCTGAGAAAAGTCAGTGGATCAAATCGGGGGTTATCAACAGAGGGGGGGAAGGGTCAGGTTATCCACATTTTCATTCATGGATGATTTCACAACCGCATAATCAAGTTATCCACAGGGTCAGGAGGTGCTCGCCATAGACGTCATTCTTATCCGAGATCTGTGGATAACCCTGCTCTGGTCCGTTATACTGGACGGCCTTTCTGAGGGGCTGCCATAACAACTGGCACGCGTGTCCGTATCTTCTGAAACTCTTCTGCCACTCCGGGGTGTATGTTGGCTGCTTTGTGGGATGAATGTCTGGGTTATCTGCAGCATGAGCTGCCGTCTCAACAGTACAACACCTGGATCCGTCCGCTGATCGCAAGTACTGAGGCCAATGGCCAGCTGGTGCTGAGTGCGCCCAACCGCTTTGTAAAAGACTGGGTGCGTGATAAGTATCTTGAGCGTATTCAGCAGATCCTTTCTGAACTGAACGGTGGACGCATCACCCATGTGAATCTGGTGGCCGGTGAAAGCCGGCCAATGTTCAGTGTGCAGACGCCGCCACAGCGGCCATCACATCACACCGAACCGAAAGAAAACCTGAATTTTGCGGCACCCCGCGATGAACCAGAAGACATGAACGATGCGACACCACCGCAGAATCCCGGTGATTCGTTGCAGTCGCTCTCTGGCCTTCTGGCGGATGAGCTGTCCATGGCTGATGAGCCTGAACCGGCTCCTGCTCCACCGCCGCGTAACCGCAGTGGTGCGCAGGGTGGCGTGCAGGTTGAAGGTGGTCTTTCCCACCGTAGCTTCCTGAATGATGACTTTACTTTCGACAGTTTCGTAGAAGGTAAGTCAAACCAGCTGGCTCATGCTGCGGCGCAACAGGTGGCAGAAAATCCGGGCGGTTCCTACAACCCACTATTTATATACGGTGGAGTTGGTCTGGGTAAGACGCACCTTATGCATGCGGTTGGTAACCATCTGCAGAAGAAGAACCCTAATGCTAATGTTCTCTATGTGCATTCCGAGCGTTTTGTTCAGGATATGGTTAAAGCGCTGCAGTTGAACGTGATTAACGACTTTAAACGCTTTTACCGTGGCCTTGATGCCCTGCTGATCGATGATATCCAGTTCTTCGGTGGTAAAGAACGTACTCAGGAAGAGTTTTTCCATACGTTCAATGCGCTGTTGGAAGGTGGCCAGCAGATGATTCTTACCTGCGACCGCTACCCAAAAGAGATCGCAGGTCTGGAAGAACGTCTGAAATCGC
>JBPEXS010000455.1:0-5364 GCA_052031325.1 Thalassolituus sp.
TTTGTTGTGGATAAACTGATTGGTCAGGAAGAAGTCGTGATCAAACCGCTGGGCAAAATGCTGCACGGTACCGCCGGAATGGCGGGTGCTACGATCACAGGTGATGGGCGCATTGCACTCATCATGGATATTCCGAGTATGCTGAGCCATTACGCGGGCAACTTCTCTTCCGCAGCTTGAGCATAAAATGACTGTAAAAGTACTCGTTGTCGACGACTCGGCATTTTTTCAACGCCGTATCAGTGACATCATTAATGCTCACGGCCAGCTTGAGGTCGTGGGTGTTGCCGTGAATGGCCGCGAAGCGGTTGAGATGAATGAACGTCTTAAACCCGACGTCATCACACTTGATTTTGAAATGCCGGTGATGGATGGCCTGACAGCGCTCAAGCTGATCATGAAAGAGCGTCCGGTACCGGTTCTGATGTTGTCTTCCATGACCACAGAAGGGGCCAGGATTACGCTGGACTCTCTGGATGCCGGGGCGGTCGATTACCTGCCCAAGGTCTTTGAAGATTTTTCGCATTACTCCTCAGATCTCAGACGTACGCTGACCAACCGGATCATCGAGGTTGCCCGTCATCGCCCGGCGAGCAAACCGGTTGTGGCTGCCCCTCCTGTCAGTGGCCGCCTTCATGACACTGAGGTCGTAGTGATAGGGACTTCAACCGGTGGCCCGGCCGCACTGAAAGATATTCTCAGCAAATTGCCGAAAAGCTTTGATAGACCCGTGATTCTGGTTCAGCACATGCCGGGCTCATTTACCGGTACCTTTGCCCAGCGTCTGAATAAAATCTGTGCCTTACCGGTGAAAGAGGCCGAAGATGGCGAGCCCCTGCAAAAAGGTGTTGTTTATCTGGCTCCCGGTGACCGCCAACTGATGGTCAGTACCAGCCATGGTCTGCGTCTTAAGGTCCGGGAAAGCGATCCCAGAGTCAATTACCGCCCCTGCATCGATATCACCTTTGCCTCCGTTGCGGCGAAATTCGGCAGTCGTGCGCTGGGCATTATTCTTACCGGTATGGGCCATGACGGTACAGAGGGTTGTCGATTGCTGAAAGAGCAGGGCGGTCATGTCTGGACCCAGGATGTTGCCTCTGCGGTAATCGCTACTATGCCTGCCTCTGTGCGTGAAAAGGGTTACAGCGACCTGGAATTACCTCTGACTGAGTTCGGGCAACGCATTGCCACCGAAGTCTGCTGAATGCGGCTGACCGGCAAGGCTTTGCCTGTGGTTCACTTCATTGCTGAGCCCTGGTCCCGACTGAGCGCCCTGGTGACGGCGGATACTGCTGGAATCTGAAGGCTGACACGATTTTTGCAGTTATTCTGCCAGTGCCGGTTTCCAGTCACGGCAGGGAGAATATTCACAGTGCATATCTGGGCGGTATCCAATCAGAAAGGTGGTGTCGGAAAAACCACCAGTACGGTCGCGTTAGGCGGCCTCCTGGCTGCCCGTGGCGAACGGGTGCTGCTTATTGATCTTGATCCTCACGGCTCTCTCACTTCCTATTTCCGGCACGATCCTGACCGGGTCGGCCAGAGCGTTTACCACCTGTTTTTTAATCAGCAATGGAAAGATAAGGAATTCGTCCGTCGTCTGTTACGTCCGACGTCTCTGAATAATGTTCAGGTCATGCCGTCGTCAACGTCACTGGCCGCGCTGGAAAGCAAAGTCAGTGGTCAGGAGGGAATGGGTCTGGTGCTGTCTGGCGCTCTGTCCCGGGTCTGGGACGATTACGACTACGCTCTGATTGATACGCCGCCGATTCTTGGTGTGCTACTGATTAATGCCTTAGCGGCCTGTCAGCAGCTGGTGATACCCACACAGACAGAACACCTGGCCCTGAAAGGGCTGGAGCGGATGGTACACACTCTGAAAATGGTATTACGTTCGCAACAACGTGAGTTGCCCTACCGGATCGTTCCGACCCTGTTTGACCGCCGCACCAATGCGTCACTGATGGCGCTCAAAGAAATGCGCCGTGCGCATGGTGGCTCCCTGTGGGATGAGGTTATCCCCGTTGATACCCGCCTGCGTGATGCCAGTGCCGAAGGGGTGTTTCCACATCAGCTGGATCCGGACAGCCGGGGCATACGCGCTTATCGTCATCTGTTGATGGCGATTGAACAGGCCGAGACTGTGAGTGGCTGATGAGGGACAGCAAGCAGGAACCAAACTCGCAGCCACAGAATGCGCTGGCAGAGGCAACGGATGACATTCTGACGGGGTACATGGACCAGTTACTGCAACGTGCGCTGGTAACGGATGACGTCAGTAGCGGCACCCTGGTGGTGGATGGTGAAGTTCAGGGCTGGGAGCCGGATCTTCAGACCGAAACGGAATCAGAACAGCAGGATCAACCTCAATACGATGCAGTGGATGATACTGAACAAGTAGCGTCTACTGCAGAGAGCTCTTCAGAAACCCAGACAGCAACTGACGCCATTGCTGAAGGCAACACCCACCCAGAGTCTGCGGCTCAGACGTTGGCCGCCAGTCAGGTGAAGGATGCGCCTTCTTCTGTGTGGGAGTATCAGACGGGTAACCAGTTCGAATGCCTGTTGATGCGGGCGGGCGAATATCGTCTGGCCGTCCCTATGGGCAGTCTGGGTACCCTGCATACCATCGACAGAAAGCCGTCGCAGGTGCCGGGGCAGGCGCCGTTTGTGCTGGGTACATGGCACCATAAAGGCCGTACCTTTCAGGTACTCGATTGCCTGAAACTGATTATGCCTGAACGTGTGCAGCCTGAAGACTCAACAGCGCCGGCGTTTCTTCTGCAGCTGGGCGACAGCGGCTGGCTGCTTGCCTGTGATGAACTGTTTGATCCTGTGACCCTCACAGGCGATGACGTACGCTGGCGGCAGAGCAATGCAGACCGGGCCTGGATGGCCGGTATCCTCAAAGAAGAAATGTGTGTTCTGCTGGAGGTCCGGGGCCTGCTGGGGCTGTTAGGATCTGAACCGGACGCGGATACGCCCACCGCGGACACAGAGTAAGCCAACCCTCGGCTTTAAGGCCGACACTTCCTTCACCAAGGCTCAGAAAAAATCCCGGTTCCGGCGGTTGTCTTTACCTGCAATTCGCAGCCGGGTGACAGATTGTCTGGTGGGTTTTCCATCTGTTACACAACTTCTCTCGAATTCGACTGGTACGCTTTGTGCTCTGATCTATAGTTAGGAAAGGTTTGAAATGTTTTTTTGACAGTGTCAGGCATCAGCCTTTCCTAGCGAGGATGTTATATGTCAACAATAGCGGCTAAGAACGTCGACGATCCGGTTCTGCAGTGGGTCACTTTCCGTCTCGAAAATGAGACGTACGGTATAAACGTTATGCAGGTGCAGGAAGTGCTGCGCTACACCGAAATTGCTCCGGTCCCCGGTGCTCCTTCGTATGTACTCGGCATTATTAACCTGCGCGGTAACGTGGTTACAGTGATCGACACCCGTAACCGTTTCGGTCTGGCTTGCAGTGAAACCACTGACCAGACACGAATCGTGATCATCGAGTCCGACAGTCAGGTCATAGGCATTCTCGTGGATGCGGTGGCTGAGGTGGTTTATCTGCGTCAGTCAGAAATTGAAGCGACTCCGAATGTCGGCAATGAAGAAAATGCCAAGTTCATCCAGGGCGTATGTCATAAGAATGACGAGCTGCTGATTCTGGTGGATCTGGAAAAATTCATGACCGATGAGGAGTGGCAGGAACTGCAAAGCCTGTAGGAGGCTGCCATGACAACCCTGACTCTCACTGAATGGTTATTGATTGCTAATCTGGTGTTTACCCTGTCTCTGACCCTGCTGGTCATTGAACATAAACTCCGTCAGAAGAAAAACAATCGGTCTTTGCTGGAGTCGGTCACCCGGCTTGAGCATGGACACAGCGCCATGAGTCAGACAGCAATAGGGATTGGTCGCAAGATCAAACAGCTGGAAAAACAACCGGCACAGGCGGCGTCCCGTCCGCTCAGCGAGAACGATGACATGCGTTTTTCACAGGCCTCACGGCTGGTGGGGCTCGGCGCCAGTGCCGATGATCTTGTTGAAAATCTCGGTGTCGCGCGCGCAGAAGCGGATCTGCTGGTGTCTCTGAGAGGGCGAGCAACCGCCTGATCAGACCCTGTGAAGGATCACACAACATAAGGCCTAGTATCAGTGTTGTCAGGCCCTGGCTTTAACCAGCCACTGGAGGGTAATTATGCAAGCAACATGGATCATAGCCGGACTTCTGATGGCCGGGCTGACCCAACAGACAGCGTATACGGACAACGCCCGTGAGTATTCAGCACCTCTGCTGGCACAGCAGGTCACGAATACGCTGTTTTCTGAAACGACGCCGGATTTTAATGACATGTACATGATCCGGTCTGAGGATAAGGTGCGGCAGATCCGTGTATACTGTAATCCGACCTCGTGTTATAAATTCCGCAATTTCAGAATGCACTCCTGAGGCGTATCAGCGCCGGATCTCTTATTCCACGGCCAGCGGCTGCTGTAACGTCGCTGTTGCTCCTGAGCACTCCTGAAGTCCGTTGCCGGGCATTTCTTTACTGAAGCAGTATCCACCCAATGGGGATGCCACCAGACCATCAACCACCTGCAGATTGTGTCTCACAGGCTCGGGAATCTGCTGCCCAGCCGGTAAGCGGTCACCCATGGCTCTGGCGTATTCCTGCCACACTTCCTGATGCATGGTTTCAGCGGATGCGGCATAGCGGGCAGCGGCCTGGTCAGCACTGTCGAGTACTTCTGGCATCAGCTGCAGTGCCATCCCGGTGGTGCTGGCAAAAATCAGCAGAGCTGAAACAGACTGAAGTGTTGAAAACCCTTTGTTCGTCATCAGCAGGGGCATGAAGGGGCTCCGCAGGAAATGAATGTCGTCAGGATAACCGTCTGATAGCGACGGAATCCTGACGTCTGTCGGACAATTGCGGATAAAAAGTCAGTTCAGTCCTGTTTGGCAGGGCTGACGTCAGGTTGGTCTTCGCCAGATGAGTTTTATGACCTGTCGTATCGGATGCCAAGTGTGTCGTAAAGGGCAGCCATCAGCCAGGCAGGGCCTATCAGCAGAAACTGGACGTCTTTGAAGAAAGAGGGTTTTTTGCCTTCAATGGCGTGGCCAACAAACTGCCCGATCCAGAGCACCACAAATGCAATCACACAGGCCAGCCACAGAGGCGTGCTGTACCAGTAGTTCCAGGCAATGAAGGATGCAAAACACAGCAGTGTGAAGACCAGCAGGCCTTTGGCCAGACTGGGTGACAGTAACCAGTAGAACGCCATGACTGGCAGTGCAATCAGAATGGCCCAGTTCAGGCCGGGCAGGTATCCCATCCACTCAGCCTGAGGCAGGTCCCAGAG
>JBPEXS010000456.1:0-6983 GCA_052031325.1 Thalassolituus sp.
GCAGTGACGCTGTAGCTCAGGCCGTCTCCATCGACATCCGAAGCCGACAACGTCACCTGCTTGCTGGTGTCTTCGTTGGTGGTCTGGTTGCTGATGCTGGCGAGTACTGGCGCGTCATTCACCGCGTTTACGGTCACAGTAATGGATTCACTGTCGGTCAGAGATCCGTCAGAGACCTGCACGGTCAGTGAGCCTGAGCCGTTGTAATCCGCTGTAGGTGCAAGGGTCAGTGTGCTGCCACTGATACTGGCGCCAAGGCTGCTGCTGGCAGAGGTCAGGCTGTAGGTCAGAGCATCGCCTTCACCGTCACTGGCAGACAGGCTCACGTTTAAGGTGGCGTCTTCGTTCAGGCTTTGGTTGCCAATCGCAGACAACACAGGCGCAGTGTTGCTGACGGCAGCCAGCCCCCAGCCGATGTCTGCAAGCAGCTCAGTGGCCAGGCCGGGCTCGTCAAGGAATTCGGTGTATGACGGCTCCATTACTTCATTGGGTGTTACCGTAGTATCGAAGTGCGACACAGACGAGCCGGATTCGTAGCTAGCCGGAGCGTACATTTTCATCTGGCCGCTGTTAACACCGTTGCTGTAATTACCGGATTCCGCATTCACCTGAGTACCGGACCACACCAGATTATTCACACTGGTCATGACACTGGCACGGGCGGCTGCGCTCATATCGGACAGCATGTTGCCGCTGGCGGCGTCTTTCAGTTTCAGGGTGTAAGGGTCGTAGACGTCCTGATTCTGAGCGCCGTCCCAGTAATAGGCGGCACTGCTGCCATCGCTCTGCAGCAGTGACAGAAAGCCCATGCCATGCAGGATTTCATGCAGCACGACCGACAGCAGCGACAGTTCATAGGCTCCCGGCGCATCATAGCCATAGTACCAGTTGGTGCCGTTGAGGCAGCTGTTGTTATTGTCGATGCTGGAATTGAAGGTGGCATTGATCTCAACCGCCGAGGCATTCACGTCGGAACCCGCCATCTGGTTGTATAACGCGTGTGGGTAAATACGGTAAGTGCTGGTCTCCCAGACGAACTCGTATTCGGCCGGACCGGCAGACCCCAGCACACCAGACGAAGACGAACAGGTGAGTGGGTTGAACTGGGCATTAACGTTCACCACCACACTGATGTCGTAGGTGCTGTTGAGGATGTCTGCGGCCTGCTGAAACACGTTCAGGCGCTGCTGGCCCAGCGTGGTGCCGGGGTTGCCACCGACTGAGCTCACGACGGTGGTGTCGTTAAAGCCCTCACCGGCCCCGTCGCCATTCACAATCACCACATCCGCCTTGGCGGTGTGGGCCAGAGAAAAAAGCAGGCTGCCCAGTATCAGGAATGAAGATTTCATGGTTTCACCTCGACGGCACCGTGTGGGGTAATCTGACGCTCGTGTGTACTGACGCGCCCGCTGTCGTCGACCACGGCCATCACTACGGTGGACCACTGGTCACCGGCGTGCAGGGTGATATTGCCATTGGCATGGCGGGTCATGGGGATCTGACTGGCGGGAATACGCTTGGATGCCACCCAGGCCTCAAGCTCTTCCGGCAGTGGCCCAGTGTCGACCGGACCATGGTTATGGTCAGCATGGGGGTCTCTGGATATGCCTGTGGACGCAGATTCTGAAGGGTGAACAGACGGAGTCTCTTCCGGGTCGTAAGACGATGTTTTCTGTGGCTGGAAATAGGGCGTGATCAGGATGACCAGTAACAGAATGCCACTGAGCGCCAGGAAAAACAGGAAATGCTTCTGGATTGCTTTCACGGGAGACTCCGTATGAAAGTAAAGAGAACGTACGTTTGATAAACAGAGTAGCGCAGGGCAAAGTAAACCGAAGCGCTGTTTGGTTACAGCCTGTTATCTTTTGCGTTCAGACGGTGACTCAGCCAGGTGGGGCTGTGGGTCTTTCGTGAATTCAGTGCCGGGTTTCGGCATAATGTTTGGATATTCTGCTCTGAGACGCACCATGCCTGCTGCCAGGAAAACCCGCCCTGATAAATCTGCCTCCCGACCTGTGACTATTAACCTGCCAGGTGCTGGCAGGCGTACTTTACCCGCAGGCGACGCGGTCAGGTTGGCAACCGATTGGCTGAAGCAAGGACGTGTGAGTGCGGTCATTCCTGTGTTGCGCGAGCTCACGGCGCAACTCCCTGGTTATCAGGCAGCCTGGGTGTGTTTATTCGATGCTCTTAATCGCGCAGGGGACTTCAATCAGTTACTTCAGGCAACGGAAATCTGCCTGAAACACAAACCGCGTTCTGTGCCCGGCCTGGTCAGTCAGTCCATTGCCTGTCGCTCGTTAGATCGTTATGAGCAAGCCCTTCAGGCCATAGAAAAAGCGGTTAAAGCGGAACCCTCTAACCCAGAAGTGCTGAATCATTATGGTGTCCTGCTGAAAGCCATGGGAGATCAGGATAAAGCACTGGAGGTGTTTAACCGTTGCCTGAAGGTGAAACCGGATTTGATATCGGCAATCTGGAACCGCTCTGACCTCATTGGTGTTCTCAGCTCAAAGGATTACCAGTACTGTGATTCGCTGGCTGAAGATCCGCGCCGACCTGAGCGTCAGCGTGCCATGCTGCACTATGCGCTTGCCCGTAGTTGTGAACGCGATGGTGAGTTTGAATCTGAAGCGCAGCATATTCTTAAAGGTGCTGAGTTGATGAGATCTGTGGTTCAGTACGATCATGCCGCAGAAATGGCGCAGTTGCAGGATATCCCGGGTGTTTTCTCTGATGACTCTGGCCAGTGTACTGACCCTGAGGAAGGCCAGGCTGTCCCCGTGTTCATCTGTGGCTTACCAAGGAGCGGCACAACCTTGGTTGAGCAGATTCTGTCATCGCACCCTCTGGTCATGGCTGGAGATGAGCTCAATGATCTGCCTCTGGCCTGCAGCCAGGTTCTCAGACGACAGAGGATAACGGAGCCTTTCCCTCAGTGGGCCGCGCGCTGTGAAGAGCCTGACTGGCAGAGCATTGGTAACACGTATCTGGAATCCACCCGCAACCTTCATCATCAAGGTTTTTTTACCGATAAAAACCTGCAGAACTATAAAGCCATTGGTGTTATCCGTCGTGCTCTTCCACAGGCCAGGATCATTATCTGCCGACGAGATCCTATGGATAACCTGTGGGGTTGTCTGCGGCAGTATTTTTCTGATGGCCTGGTATTTACATACGACCAGACTGAGCTTGCTGAGACCTGGAATGCTGCCGATTCTTTGATTACACACTGGCGCAGCACAGGTGTGCCCATGTTGGAAGTTTCTTACGAAGCGCTGGTCAGAAATCCCGAAACCATCATCAGAGAGCTGGTGAGTTTTGTCGGATTGCCCTGGGACGACGCTTGCCTGACCTTCTACAACAACCCACGGGCAGTGAGAACCACATCAGCAACCCAGGTGAGACAGCCCTTGTCGGATAACGCCATAGGTCGTTGGAAGCGCTATAAAGACCATCTCGGTACTATGCACCAGGCACTGAAACCCGGTGCTTTTGTGGATGAGCTGGAATAGGAGTGTCTATGTCAGAGAATGTTGTTGATTTTGATTCGGCTGCTGACAAGCACCGAGATGAGCGGTCTCACCGTGAAAAAGAAGAGAAAGTGAATGAAATGCGGGCACGTTTTAAAAAAGCGCTGCCCGATAAACCCCGGCCCGTGAAAGAATACCTCAACTGCAAGCGTCGGAAAAAGAAGCGCTGATTCTTACCGGGTTAAGTAAAAGTAAGTCGTACTGATCTCAGCTCATGGCTGGCTGGATGCGCAGAATCGTCTGTAGCTCTTCGTTATCACGGATAACGTCATCCAGTGTGTAGCGGTCCAGTACTGCCAGAAACGCTTTCTTGGCATCGGCCAGAACACCTTTCAGGCGACAGGCGGGGCTGATATGGCAGTTGTCAGTAGAGCAATCCAGCAACTGAAGCGGCTCAGTACCGCGGATAACATGACCAATATTGATGTCGCTCGGGCATTTCTTCAGGCGGATGCCACCGTTTTTGCCACGGATGGTTTCGATCAGCCCCATCTGAGCCAGGCGGTTGACGATTTTCATCATATGGTTTCTGGAGATGCCAAAGGTTTCTGATATCTCACCCGCACTGGTCAGCTCACCGTGCGGCAGGCTGGCCAACAGGATTAATGCCCGCAGGCCATAGTCTGTAAAACTGTTCAGTTGCATATTGTGGTATCCCTGATACCACTTAAGGCTACTTCATATCCTGTTATAAGGAAAGTACTGAATGGAATGTCTGGTGCAACAGGGTGTTTCTCCGGGGTAGCTTACCTTTAAAAGTATCTCACTCGTTCACTCAGTTGTAGCCGACATGCTTCCGGAAACCCCTAAGCTTGATCTGGCAAGTGTCAGAAGAGCGCAGCTGCAATCCTCCAATGACGGTAGTTGTTGTTCAACATATGCCATCTGATTCAGGTCATTAAACTGGCGATAATCCAGAATGGCGCCAATAATTTTCATACGATGAGCAACATCCATCTGCGGTTGAATTTTTTGCAAGATATCACTATCAATTTTATTGAACTCTGTACGAGCCTCTTCGTATTTATCCAGGTGAGTATGAGCGATTGTCAGTGTGTAAGATAACGCATATAGAAAGGCGTGCTTGCCATCTGTCATTGAATATAACTGTTCATAGACATCCTTGAGAACTTCGATGGCTTCGCTGTTCCTGCCTATATTCTGTAACTGGATACCATATGTGATTGTTGACACGATCCGGTTATTATTGTTTTCAGGTAAAATCTCTTCGGCGATTCGGTACGCCTCTTGTGCCGAGCTTAATGCCTCATGCCATCGCTCAGTAGCGGCATAGATATTACTTAATTGGTTCTCAAGTGTCATTAACTCGATACATGTAATGCCTAGCAATGTACGGAACTGTTCCCTGACTTCCAGAAGTATTGTCTCGGCCTCTTTATATCTTTCTTCATCCGAATAGATAATTCCCAATGAGTATTGAATAGTCGTCTTCTGGACCTCCGAGAATTCAACATTCGAATGTAGTAGGTCATTCAGTACTTTTCGGGCTTCATCATACTCCTTAATAAAAGCAAGTTTCTGGCTTAGAGTGCGGGTCTTCTCAATCATAGAGGAAGGTGAGTATCCTGCATTAAGACCACTCTCTAAGGCTTTTTTTAAATGAGAAATTTCGCTCTGAACATCTTTTTTAAAAGAAAATAGAGAAGCTTTTGAAGAGTGATATCTGAACATTAATCCTGGCGTTTTTCTGGAAGTAAAATAAGCTGTACTTTCAAATTGACTAAGGAGTTTTTTTCCCGGTTCAATCTCACCATTCCTAAAAAGCATGTCGGATTTGATTAATTTCACTGCCCAGTATTTGTCAGAGTCAATCAGTTTGGAGTTTTCATAGCTATATAAGGCATCATCAATATTTAATTCAGCTTGTTTTAAGTCGCTGAGACCGATAAATGCACTGGCGAGTGAAGTGAAAATCGATCCTGCCGTCGCTGGGTCATCCTTAAACGCTTCCCCAACCCGGTCACTGGCACTCACCAGAATATCGGTGATGGAAGCCTGATCCTTGGCGTAAGGGTTGCCCCCCTGGATAATCTCTTCCTGGCAGAACTCATTGATGGCCTCGGCTCGGGCCGTCTGTCGTTCAGCTTCCTGCTGTGCAGTCAGTGCGTTTTTATACATCAGCAGAGATGTAGCCATACCCACAACCAGTGTCAGGCTGGCAGCGATCAGCCAGGGGCGGCGGGCCTGCGAGCGGTTAAGTGCTTCGCGTGTAAGCCTGATGTCTTCTTCCTTGCGGGCCTGCTCTTCGGCAACTTGTCGCCGCTCTTCGAGATTTCTTAAGCGCGATGTCAGCTCGCCTACGCTTTTCAGTCGTTCTTCCGGGGCGCTGCTGGTTGCCTGTTGGATGTCATCGGCCAGCAGTTCATCGCCAAGACGCTCCCGCCAGTCGGAAGGAATTCCCTGTCTGAGGTCACCGATGACCATCTGATAGAGCATGATGCCAAGGGCATAGACGTCAGAGCGGATACCGGGTGATCCTCCGGCCCAGACTTCAGGTGCCAGGTACATCAGGGTGCCGCCTGCAGATGAAGGCAGGGCATCAAAACTGACACTCATTCCCAGTGGTGAAACGCCATGCTCCGACAGAATATCTTTCTGAATCAGGTGGCTGGACCCAAAGTCTGTCAGCAGGGGAGTGACCCCATCCTGAGACTCTGACATCAGGATATTGGCAGGCTTGATGTCCTTGTGGAGAACGCCCAGGTCATGCGCGGCAGAGACGGTATCGGCAATGTCCAGAAACAGCTCAAGACGGGCTTCACGGGAAAGGTTGCAGAGGTTGTCACTATTCTCGGACCAGTTCAGCAGGTCTTGACCCGCGTACGGATACTCCACGAAAAAAGGAGGCTGCTCAAAATTACGGCCGCAGACCCGGGTGACTGTATCTGATGTGGAAGGCGCGCGGGAAAGTAATTCAGATAAGGTGTATTCCCGTTTGAGTTGTCTCAGGCCATCAGCATCGAGCGTGAACTTGAATACATGAGGAAGCGCATTGGTTACAGAGTTTGCCAGCCAGACTTCACGTTTCTTATTGCCAGAGACCGAGAGTAACTGATCAAGGCGGTAGTCCGGTCTGCCGGGCACCGGATCTCCGACGTTCAATGCAACGGCACTTTCTGTAGGCGTACTCTGAGCGATACGTTCGACTTTGCCTGTGAAGGAATAACCGACCCGGGGGCGGGTAACAATAAAGGCCGCGTTCTCTTTGCCAAGATGTCGACGAAGGCGGCTGACAGCGTTAGCGATGGCTCCCTCACCCACATCCTCGTCCTGCCAGAGAGTCTCGTATAACTCATCGCGGGTGAGTACTTCACCCAGGTGCTCAAGTAACAGGTTCAGTAACTCTAGGGGTCGACGGTCTGCGTCAACGATCTGACCTTCGATCCTGAGTTCAAACCTAGCCTGATCAAATTCAGCAGAACCAAAGCG
>JBPEXS010000457.1:0-1939 GCA_052031325.1 Thalassolituus sp.
GAGTCTGAACTGGAGACTTTGCCGGGTGTCGGGCCAAAAAGGCGTCGCGAGCTTTTGCTTCATTTTGGTAGTCTGCGTAATATGCGCGGGGCTCCTCGCGAGGAGTTCGAAAAAGTGCCGGGCATCAGTAAGTCCCTGGCCAGTAAAATATTTGCCACTCTGCATGGTGAAGAACAGGAGTAGTACCCCGAATGAACCTGCCAAACATGCTCACCTTCAGCCGAATTCTCATGGTGCCGGTGATGGTGTTGCTATTCTGCTGGCCGGATCAGGAGTTGCGGTTATGGTCTGCTGCAGTGTTTGCAGTGGCTGCCGTGACAGATTGGTTTGATGGTTATCTGGCGCGCAAATATAGCCAGACGACGGCGCTTGGTGCCTTTCTCGATCCGGTGGCTGACAAGGTCATAGTCTCGGTTGCCCTCGTCATGCTGGCAGGCCATTTTGGCGAGTTGTGGCTGACGATCATGGTGATGGCCATTATTCTGCGGGAAATTGTGATTTCTGCATTGCGTGAATGGATGGCATCTTTAGGGAAGCGGGCTGAAGTGGCAGTAAGCCAGCTGGGTAAGATCAAAACAACAGCACAGATGGTGGCAATTCTGGTGCTGCTGGGGGCTGATGATGACTCCTGGCTGAATTGGG
The DNA here is from genome assembly GCA_052031325.1 of Thalassolituus sp. Classification (GTDB taxonomy): domain Bacteria; phylum Pseudomonadota; class Gammaproteobacteria; order Pseudomonadales; family Oceanobacteraceae; genus Thalassolituus. Next base: position 643 of record JBPEXS010000457.1, read on the forward strand.
TGGGGGATTTTGCACTGGTCATCGCGGCTGTGCTGACACTCTGGTCGATGGTTCAGTACCTGAAAGCCGCATGGCCAGAGCTGAAGAATTCCTGAACGGGATCTAAGTCCCTAAAATTTAAGAAAAAATACTTGACTCTTTAGCGCTGATATTTAAAATGCGCAGCACTTAAGCGGGAATAGCTCAGTTGGTAGAGCACAACCTTGCCAAGGTTGGGGTCGCGAGTTCGAATCTCGTTTCCCGCTCCAATTTTAAAGTTGGTGTTGATGAACATCAGTCTGTCCGGCGACCCCAGGGTCGCGATCTGGTTTGCCAGCCCGGTCGACTCTCGTTTCTCTCCAATTTCTAATTGGCTTAAGTAGCAGGATCGGTTTTGATCTGGCGGTTCTCCACGCCAAGCGGCGACTCACCTGATCACATTCTCTTCTGCACTCTCTTCTTACTGAAGAAATGGCGCGATAGCAAAGCGGTTATGCACTGGATTGCAAATCCACGTAGCCCGGTTCGACTCCGGGTCGCGCCTCCACTGTTTCAGGCATCTCCTGTCTGATCCGCCAGAAACGGCGCCTTAGCCCGGGTGGTGGAATTGGTAGACACAGGAGATTTAAAATCTCCCGACCTTATGGTCGTGCCGGTTCAATTCCGGCTCCGGGCACCATCCATTCTTGTTTCTTTTCAGATTTTTCAGACACGGCCTGTCATGTTGATTAGTATCTTATGACCACTGAAATCGAGCCATGAACCATGCTGCCCAATTATATTGAACCTGTGTTTCGCCCACCCAGTGAAGGTCGCTCGCTGATCTTTCAGGTCACCAATGGTTGTTCGTGGAATCAGTGTACCTTCTGTGACATGTACACCCAGTCACAAAAGAAATTCCGTGCTCGCAATGAAGCTGATGTCATCGCTGAGATTCGCAAAGCAGCCGAAATCGGGCCTCGTTTTGAAAAGGTCTTTCTGGCGGATGGTGATGCGTTGGTGCTTCCGACCCGTCGGTTGATCAATATTTTGCAGGAGATCAGGACCTCTCTCCCGTGGGTAAAAAGGGTGGGCAGTTATTGCCTGCCACGCAATATCCGTAAGAAGTCGGTGGAAGACCTGCGTGCGTTGAGGGAATTGGGGCTTGGAATTGCCTACGTCGGTGCAGAAAGTGGTGATGAACAGGTGCTGCAGGCGATACGAAAAGGTGAAACTTTCAGCTCGACACTGGAAGCCTTGCAGAAGCTCAAGGCCGCAGGAATAACCAGCTCCGTGATGGTTCTCAATGGTATGGGCGGTACTGAACTGAGTGATCAGC
>JBPEXS010000458.1:0-9971 GCA_052031325.1 Thalassolituus sp.
AAGCCAGACTCTTCGATGGCTGAGCGGATGAAATCCAGAACTTCCTGCTGGCGTGCGGTGAGTTTGATCATGCGCGTCTCATCTGTTGTTTTGTACAGTATGTGTGAATATATACAGTATAATTACCTGTGTAAACACACAGTATGTGAATTTATCAGTATTTGTCCTCTCTGGCGGATCCGACCTGTGTCAACCAAGCTTGCGCTGATGTTGTTTTAAACGTATGTTTAAAACGTTGAAACTGGATCTGACATGCCACAGAAAGACACCTCTACTGCCATTCTTGATGCTGCTGAACAGCTCTTTTCAGAACGCGGATTTGCTGAAACTTCCCTGCGTACCATTACGTCTCGTGCTGGGGTTAATCTGGCGGCTGTGAACTATCACTTTGGCTCCAAAAAATCGCTGATTCATGCAGTGTTTGCCCGCTTCCTGTCGCCATTCACTGAACGTCTGCGACAGGAGCTGACTGACTACGAAGCCTCTCTCGATCATGAGGCAGCGGATCTGGAAAAGTTGCTGGGTATTGTTTTCTGCACGGCCATGGCCACCTGCGAAGATCAGCCTGAGCGACTCAATCGTTTCACCCGCTTACTTGGCCTTGCGTACACGCAGGGACAGGGGCATATCAAGCGTTATCTCAACCGCCAGTACGGCGAGGTTTACGGTCGTTTTTCTGAATTGTTACGACGCTCCATGCCTGAACTCAGTGCAGAGGAGTTGTTCTGGCGCTTTCACTTTATGCTGGGTGCGGTCATGTTCACCTTCAGTGGGGTTGATACGCTCAAGGCCATGGCCGAATACGACGTGGGGCGGCTCGCCCAGACCTCAGATGTGATTGGACTCATGTTGCCGTTTCTTGCGGGTGGCATGCAGGTTAAGGCTCAGCTACCTGTGGTCTCACGCGGGGATGGGGAGGGCTGATGAAACTTGTCGTCTCCATACAGGATCAGCGTCTGCGCCTGAAACTGGATAACGGTGGTTATGTTGATTATCCGGTGTCCACGGCTCTGAACGGTCCCGGTGAGCAATCCGGCTCGGGCTGCACGCCGCGTGGACGTCACAGTGTCCGTATTGTGATTGGTCGGGGCTTACCAGCGAATACGGTCTTTGTTGGCCGCCGCCCTACAGGAGAGTTGTATTCCCCGGAACTGGGCCTGGCTAACCCTGAGCGTGACTGGATTCTCTGCCGTATTCTCTGGTTGCAAGGGCAGGAGTCGGGCTTTAACCGGGGAGGGCAGGTCGACAGTCTGCGCCGCTACATTTATATCCATGGCACTCCGGATACGGAGCCCATGGGGATTCCGCTGTCACATGGTTGCATCCGTATGCGCAACAGCGATCTTGTCGACCTGGCTGAGTTGGTCAGTGCGGGGACTGAAGTCATGATTCAGGAAGAGGCACTGACGCAATGATGACTAGGCACCCGGTTGGCGTAATTACCGATGTCGCGGGTACGGAGCTGACCGCTGCTGACCGTGAGCTTCTCCTTGAACCTGAACTCTCGGGCATCATCTTCTTTGCGCGAAATTATGAGTCGCCTGATCAGCTACGCGCACTGACATCCTCTATTCGCGAACTGCGACCTGATCTACTGCTGACCGCTGATCAGGAGGGTGGTCGGGTGCAACGTTTTCGTGACGGCTTTTCCCGTGTTGCACCCATGATGACGCTGGAATCCATCTATCTCGATGACCCGGGCCACGCCTGTCGCCTGGCCTTTGATGGTGCCCGCCTGCTGGCGACAGAGCTGATTCAGCATGGGGTTGATCTGACGTTTGCTCCGGTTCTGGATGTCGAGCAGGATTGCTCCCGAGTCATTGGCGACCGTGCCTTTGGTCACGACTCTAAGGTGGTTGCCGATCTGGCTGGCGCATGGGCTGAGGGGCTCAGGTCGGTTGGTATGCTGGCGGTGGGTAAACATTTTCCCGGGCATGGCGGGGTAGTGGCTGACTCGCACCTTGAACTGCCCCATGATCACCGCCCAGAGGCTGAACTGGCGGAAGATATTTCACCCTTCTCTGCGTTGATCAAACGCCACCTGCTGTCAGGAATCATGCCAGCGCATGTGGTTTATTCTGCGGTTGATGCAGACCATACGGCCGGCTTTTCTGAGGTCTGGCTACAGCAGATTCTGCGTGATCAACTTGGCTTTGAGGGTGTGATTTTCAGTGATGATCTGTCGATGGCCGGGGCTGCCAGCGGTGGTGATTTTTATCAGCGCTCACTCGCTGCTGCGCACGCCGGTGCCAATGCGCTGGTTGTCTGCAATAACCCGGAAGCTTCCCGTGAAGTGGTTCGGGCCGTACGTTCTCTCCGGGAGCAGGGATATACGCCACTCTCCCTTGCGGCGTGGAAACCTGAAGCCGAGCTTCCGGACAGTGACGAAACTCACAAATTGAAGCTGCGCCTGAGCGAAGCTGGTTTGATTCTCTGACAGGGTAATTATGAGTACGATTACAGCCATTATCGGTGGCACTGGCCTGACGGAACTGGAAGGCCCTGAGCTGATTCGCCAGCACGATGTCACCACTGACCTGGGCAAACCCTCCGGTTTTATTCACGAAGGAGTCTGGATGGGTGAGCGGGTGTTGTTTCTTTCCCGCCATGGTCATCCACACGCTCTGCCACCTCATAAGGTCAATTACCGAGCGAATCTGCTGGCATTGCAGCAGCTGGGTGCGGATCGGATTATTGCGGTGAACGCCGTTGGTGGAATCCGCAGCGATATGGGCAGCGGTCAGATTGCCATTCCGGATCAGATTATTGATTACACCTGGGGCCGTGAATCGACGTTTTTTGATGGCGAATACCGCCCTCTGGAATACATTGATTTTACTTATCCATATGACTCGGCGTTGCGTCAGACACTGATCGATGCAGCGCGGGCTTCAGCCATTGAGGTGGTTGCAGAGGGGGTTTACGGCGCGACTCAGGGGCCAAGACTGGAGTCTGTCGCTGAGATCATCCGCATGGAACGGGATGGCTGTGACCTGGTCGGGATGACGGGGATGCCAGAGGCTGTACTGGCGCGGGAGCTGAGTATTCCCTATGCGTGTCTGTGCCTGGTGGTCAATCCTGCTGCCGGTAAGAGCGACGACCTGATTACCATGGACGATGTCCGCGCAGTGATTGGCACGGGTATGGGGCGCGTCCGTGATCTGATCGCTGCCAGTCTTCTGCAGCGCTGAGTCAAGCGTGTGTTTTTTGGTCTGAACTGTGATTCGTTGATACGACCCGGGCCGGCAGTATGCAGCGACTGATCGAATGCTGACCAGTAGCGTTACGGCTATTGCCGCACTGCTGATGCTTGGCCTGCTGGCCTGGCCAAAACTCGCCAGGGCTGAACTGTGGCGGGCGACGATGACGCCACTGGCATCCATCATCGGGAGCGGTTTTCTGGTGGTTGGCCCGGTGCTGATTCATGCTTTTGGTGCATGGGCACCGTTAGCAATGTTGGCGTTGTGCGGTCTGGCTTACCTGTATGGCGGTGTCATGCGGCAGAATATCCGCGACCGTCATCGCGGACATAACTGCCACCCATTGACGCTGCCGCTTGAGCGTACGTCTTCCTGGGCTTTGTCACTGGCCTACGTTATTTCAGTCACCTATTACCTCAACCTGTTCGGCGCTTTTGCGGTGCGGATACTGGGTGACGAAGATCCCTTTCTTGCGCGACTGGTGACCACACTGACCCTGTTGGTGATTCTGCTGTTGGGTGTATGGCGCGGCTTTACGGTGCTGGAGCGGCTGGAACAGGCATCCGTATCGCTGAAGCTGGCGGTGATTGTCGGGTTGATTGCCGGGTTGATGGTCTTTGGTGGTGAAGCGCTGAATCGTGGTCAGGTGTATTTCAATCCCGTCCAGATGGCGGGCTGGCCCGCCCTGGCGTTGTTATTCGGGCTGATTGTGACGGTACAGGGGTTCGAGACGTCACGTTATCTCAGTGACGAATACGGTGCTGCGGTGCGTATCCAGTCGATGAAGCTGGCACAGTGGATTTCGTCCGGAGTGTATGTCGCCTATGTGGTTCTGTTAGCCTATCTGTTTACCCCAGAACAGACTGGGTTCAGTGAAACCGCCATCATAGATCTGATGGGATATGTCGCTCCCTTGCTGCCTGTGCTGCTGATTCTTGCGGCATTGAGTGCCCAATTAAGTGCGGCCATTGCCGATACCGGCGGGTGTGGAGGACTGGTACAGGAGCTGACCCGCCATCGAATCAGTGAGCGCCAGACCTATGTGATACTGGTGGTCACTGGCCTGATGCTGACATGGGCAGCTGATATTTTTTCAATCATCAGTTATGCCTCACGGGCGTTTGCCCTGTATTACGCTCTACAGGCGGCTCTGGCCGCTCTGAATACCCTGCATAAAGGCCTTCATAAAGGCGCTGTACGCTGGCAGGTCTGCCTTTATGGTTTGTTGTCTGCTCTTGGCTTGTTGATTGCTGTGACGGGTACGGCGGTTGAGTAATTAAAATCGGTTTTTATTCGGAGTAACTGGTATGAGTGCTGGAAAAACAGAAACCCTGATACGCTATGGCTTTATTCTTGCCGGCCTCTATAACCTGGGCGGGATTCTTATCTTTTCTGCAGGTTTTACCAATGAGCGGTTAGCGCAGTGGTACCCGGAGGTGTTTTCCCTCACCGGCCAGATTGGCATCTTGCTGTGGGGGTTGGCGTATATCTCAATCGCAAACTGCTATGACCGTGTGCCCATGCTGACAGGGGTGTTTGCGCTTGAGAAACTGCTGTACACAGTAACCTGGGTTTATTGGTTGTCAGTGTCTGGTGCCAGGCTGCCTGAGCTGGCGGCAGAATCACCCATGAGTGCACTGTTTTTCACGGTGTACGGCCTGGGTGATCTGGTTTCCTGCGTGTTCTTTGGCTGGGTGTGCTGGCGCACGCTGCGTGCCCGGTAAGGTATTCCTGATCGGTAATCTACTCAGCAATTGATTGCGCAACCCGCTCAGCAACCCTTGGAGCGACCGACGCAGGTGGAAACCCGCTGCACGCCGGTCAGACCCTCGTACAAATCAAGGACCAGTGGGTACTTAACGGAGCCATCATTGGCAAGGTACTTGGCTGAATTCAGGTAAGCACCATGCTCGGTATAGACCCGGTCTGCATCCGGAATGCCAGAGAGATCTTCCCAGGGCACAACTTCACTCTGCAAAGACACAAACAGACCGCGGGCACCGTTGTCATCAAAGTTATCATCACTGTCATCGGCGTCATCGACACCAATGTAGATGCTGTCGTAGATACCAATGTTGAAACAGGTAGTTACACCGGATGCAACACAGTTGTCAGCTTCTGCCAGGACTTCAATGATGCCTTTTAATGCACTGTCAGGGTCTGTGGTGGTGAAGTAATCCCCATTTTTAATCCCCGACCACTGGGCGCGTTTGATGTACATGGCGCGGACCTGGCCGTCTGAATCGGCGGGAATCGGTTCGCCATTGGCGCCGTCCAGCAGGTTGAGTTCTGATTCAATCAGGGTGCCGCCAGCGATGGCCAGAGCCAGACAGTCAAACCAGCCGCCGGTGTTGGTGTCTACACAGGCATTCTGGTAAGCAACCGATGCGGTACCAATCACCTTGCCTTCAAAGGTTCCGGTCAGAGAGACCAGGTCGGCCGACAGGTCGCCGTAAGCGGCTTCTGCACCAATGCGCACACCCGCGATGCGGCGTACACCGTTGTCGTCGAGGGCGTAGGCCAGCTCGATGTATGGGTTGTGAATATTGAAAGGCACGATTTCCGGATTGTCGCCATAGGCGTTGTCGATACGGCCCAGGCCCAGGTTGTCCAGCTGCAGGTCGGAGTCGTTGACCATAACGTTACCGCTTTCGTCATAGCGATACGTGACATTGCGGTCGCCGTCGCTGTCGAACGTCACATCAATCAGGGGGGCGGTACCCTCTGAGCCAAACGAGCGCTCAAACGTCCCCAGCTTGACCGAGTCGGCGTTGGCCTGGATTTCAATATCAACACCCAGATTGATCTTGGAGAACTCGTATTCCCCATAGGTCGGATCTGAGTAGGATGATGTGTCTACTGTAATGAATGCCTGGCCGGTGATATCGCTCATCTCGCGATCACCCAGTGCTTCCAGCGCGTAGGCTGGCGTTATCAGCAGGGATGTGATCACTGGCGTCACTGTTTTTATTATTGTTCTCACTCAGCACCTCAAAAGCCCGGATCGGGAGTAAAACAGAACTGAGGTTCAGTATATGACTGACCATTCCATAATACGGTGTAGTGAGGCTGCAGAAGTGTGGTTTTTTGTTAATAAACGGTCATTAAATCGTAAATAACCGATTTTTGGCGGTATAAGACCGTAGATTTTGGCGCTAATCAACCCTTATTGGGTGGTGGGTGTCTTCCTCTGACGACAATGATGGATTCTCTATTGGTTTTTGATTCTAAAAAGAATTTTTTCAGTTTCTGGCAGAACTTTCAGGATCTCGCGTTCGTATTTTTTCCACTTATCTGGCGATGGCGGAGTGTCGGTGTATTTTGATAGTGGCAGATTATGACCGCATCTGTTGGCAAGGTCTGCTGACATCGGGATGTTTGCAAACTGCACGACCTTGCTGATGGTTTCTTGTGGGGTACTGCATAAATCGGCATAAGAGATACGCATCTGCTCGTGCGCCGGTATCTGAGCCAGATCTTCGAGAATGATGCGGTTTGTGGTGGTCCACTGAAAAGTTGCAACTTCAGCCAGTGATTTGCCTTGCAGGGATTGCCAGCCAGGTGGCAGCAGTAATGACCAGGGGCCATTCCAGCCCGGCAGTTCAGGGTAGGTAATCCAACGACCTTTTTCCCAGGCGTTCATGATGCTGGCGATATTCTCTTTCGGGTCGCGCCAGAGGTGAATGAACAGGGCATCCGGAAAAAGGGCTTTCAACAGAGGAATGCGCAGGGCGTTCTTTGGCGTTTTTTCCAGCCAGCGCAGCGTGGCGTGACCGCTGGGTTTTTCGCCCTGGTAATTTCGCAGGCGGGCAGCCACAGACTGCAGCATGGTCTGGGCACGATCTGGTGTGAGTGCGTCCGCCAGCAGGCGGTTGGAATCAACCGTGCCGTTCTGCGGTTGCCAGTCACTGAATTGCTCGATCAGCCAGTGCGCTTCGCCACCCACGGTCCACAGATCACGACTGGCAGCCAGGGTTTCAAACAGGAGAGTGCTGCCGCTGCGGGGGGCTGCAACAATGAAAATGGGTCGTGGCAAGCGCAGACTTTGCAGTGGTGCCGTTTGCTTCTGGGCTGGGTTCTGGGCTGGGTTCTGGGCTGGGTTCTGGGCTGAGCCCATCAGGGTAGAAGACTGAGCAGGCTTGTCAGCTGCTCCGCTGAGCAGATAGCTGATCAGCCCGGATTTAACTGCCTGAATAGCCTCCAGACCATTGCTTTTTAACGGTACAGACTGTTGTACCTGCTTCAGAGCGGTATAGGTTTCATTTTTCAGTTGGCGGTAGGCTGGCCAGCCATCGCGACCGTCCCGGTACTGAGACCATAACTCCTGCCAGTCCTGTATGAGAGCACTCAAGATCAGTTGCCACTGCTGTACGGCGGTCGCTGGTGCCTCCGGCAGGTCACGAAGAAAGCCTCCGGCAATCAGCTCCACCTCACTGGCTGGCATGACGGTGTGTGATTGTCCGCGTTCTGTGCGTAGTGGTAATGCAGGTGGTTGGCCACTCCAGCGGATGGGGTGGTAATCCTGTTCACTGCGTTGGGCGGCCTTTGCAATAGTGCAGTCTGATAATGAATTCAGCAGTTTGCTGTTGCCACAGGTATCCGCGACCAGATGAATGCGGGTTATGTTGCTGCGGTTATTCACCTGGTGAGGACGCCAGTTATCGAAGGTCCAGACGCTGCCGGCTTCCATATGAACGCTCTGGTCATCACAGCGGAATTCGACAGCCGGATCGGTAATGACGGGCATGTGCAGGCGCATACGGTTACGCCAGTGGTAGCTGACATCGGAATGTGGCGGAACCCGTGCCCCGGGCTCAAGCCGCATCAGGCGTGAGCGGCTCCAGACCAGGCCCAGTTGAGTCAGAATCTGTCTGACATAGGGCATGCGCTCCAGCCACTGGGTCGGTTGCATATCACCGACCATATCGTCGTTTTCACCGCCATCGGCCGATATCAGTCGTACGGATGAATTGCCCGCATAACCCGTCGGGTGTGCTTGCCAGGCTTCATCGGGCAGTGCCGCCACTTCTTCCTGAAGGCGCTTAACATCCAGAGTCAGCGGCAGACGGTAAAACGGATGTGGCAGCTTCATAGGATGTGGGCTCGGCTGGGTTATCTTATGCGTTCAGATGCAGTCTTCAGCTGTGGTTGCCTGACATGATTATTCGCTGGCGCCAGCCGGGCTGTCGCTGTCGGATGGTGCTGCTGTTTCTTCTTCAGCGGTTTCTATCGGCGTGACCTTGGCAACAATGCCGAGCAGCGGGTGATCCAGATAATGAATCTCGTTGCTGCGCATGCGGCGACTGCGGTCAATGTGCGCGGCACGGATGGGCAGCCACTGTCGCTCAGACGAGTATGGATCGTCCGGGTTGTCGGTATATCCCTGGACATTCTGCTGCAGTTTCAGATCTGGCTGAATATGCAGGAAGCGACTTTTGTACAGACTGATGGTACCGGTGATCTGTGATTGCAGGCCGTTTTTCTCACCGCTGATGTCAATTTCATGGGCAATGGCGTTGTCCTGATCCTGAATCTTTTCAAGCCATGCCTGATGCCAGAGAACCTGCATATCCTGACGGTAATTGAAGCGTTGAGCGGCAGAGCGGAAATCCAGGCCGTTTGCTGGTCGGATCAGCCCGGCGGTCGGGTCCGGCTCTGTCACTTCAGGTTCTTCGCTCAGGCTCTCAACTTCAGCGTCAGCCTCTTGCAGAAAAAATTCCTGATCACCGACGGTATCTTCGATGATGGTTTCATCAAGCGGTTGTTCGAGGGCGATGGCCCAGTGCTCACTGGCCGCACTGCTTTCATCAAAATAGCCGACGATCACCACTTCGACGCGGTAAAAATCTGCGGCCTGGACGTTCATGCTGAATAGCAGGCTCATCAGGGTGGAGGACACCAATGCAGTGGTCGGTAATACATTGTTCAGGAGAGCGCTGGTGAGGTTCCTCACGAATTCGGGTCCTTTTGCAGGTCGGTCAGTATCTGGTCGATGGTTCTGAAGCGCGCTTCACTGCTGTCCATATTGGCAAAGAAGCGCAGCGAGTTGCCGTCATCGAGTTTAAAGCTGTCGGGACGGATTTGCACCAGCCGGATCAGGGTAAAAGGATTGATCTCGGTATCGCGGCGGAATTCAATTTTGCCCTGATTGTCGTTGGCCGTGAGTTTGGCGATCCCCAGTGGGGCCAGGCGGAACTTCAGGGCCGTGAGCCTGAACAGGGTTTTTACTGGTTCTGGCAACAGGCCGAAGCGGTCGATCATTTCCACCTGCAGTTCCTTCAGGGCGGTGTCATCGGCAGCGCTGGCAATCCGTTTGTACAGAATCAGGCGGGTGTTTACATCGGGCAGGTAGTCATCCGGAATCAGTGCAGGCAGGTTCAGGTTAACCTCGGCCTGGTCGCTTTGCGTGAAGTCGACGTCAGGTGACTTGCCAGAGCGCATGGCTTTCACTGCCCGTTCCAACATTTCCATGTAGAGGCTGAAACCAATGGTTTCAATCTGACCAGACTGTTCATCACCCAGCAGTTCACCAGCGCCTCGGATTTCCAGGTCATGGGTGGCGAGCATAAAACCAGCCCCAAGATCCTGTGCCATGGCGATGGCTTCCAGGCGTTTTTCGGCGTCTTTGGTCAGCTGTTTCGGTGGGGTCAGCAGATAGGCGTAGGCCTGATGGTGCGAGCGACCAACCCGGCCCCGTAACTGGTGCAGCTGTGCCAGACCAAATTTATCCGCGCGTTCGATAATGATGGTATTGGCTGACGGTACGTCAAT
>JBPEXS010000459.1:0-2962 GCA_052031325.1 Thalassolituus sp.
CCTGCAGGGAAATCGCTGCGTTAAGACCGGAGAGCTCAAAATTACCGTTCAGAGAAACCTGTTGTGGTGCCAGTACTGGAGACAGCAGGTCTGCATCCATATAGCCATCCAGGTCCGTAAAGGTCACCTGAGAAGGGGGACCCTGCCAGAGCCCGCCAATATGAGTCTGGCCAGTAAGCCGTAATGGTTCGCCTTCCACCGCGACGTGCAGATTCAGATTACCGGTTAACAGAGACAGGGGCTGAGTGATGGTCCACTCGGCATCGAACTCACCCAGAGACCGGTCGCGGATCTGCGCCGAACCCTGCCACAGAGTGCCAACAGGCTGGGAGATCTGCACAGGAAGCTGTTGAGCAAACGGACTGACGTACTGCCAGACGAAATGCAGGGGAGTGGTAATCAACAGGGTCAGCAGGAAGGTGACCGTGCCAAGAAAGATATACCAGCGGGCCGCCCAGACGGAACTCAACATGTTATTAAAATCAGTTCTGATAGTCGCAGAGCATTCTACCCGGTGGATATAAAAAACTTAAACACAGTTTTCTGAATATCCTTAAATAATAGTCAATCTGACGGAATTGCCGAATCACAAGCCGCATTGCGTGACAATTAAACGGAATTTCCCTGAACAGCTCTGATCCTGTCAGATTTCCGGGCAGTTTAAAAACCGGTGGGATATCACCTGAAATCGTTTTTCAGACTCTGTGCTGTGACAGACCCAGTTTTATGAATACCGCAGCATCCCCGTCGATTAAGCGCAGTTTCTGCTGACGAGTGAGTCTGCGCACTGCGGCTTCCATTTTCAGTGCCTCAGAACGCGTTCCAACCTTGGCACGGAACACCAGTGTCAGTGGACCTTTGCCACGCAGACTGCGGGCAGACTTGGGGGATTCACTGCTGTGCTCGGAAAAACGCCGGTCAACATCCGTGCTGATGCCGCAGTATAGGGTTTTCTGGTGAGTTTCAATCAGATATACCCACCAGACGGGTGGGTTATTTCCTCTCACGTCGATGGTTTCTGATCGCCCGGTACGCGGCCTGTACCGCCTGCGCTTTCTCAGTCGCTCTGGCCATATCGGTCTCTGAAACCCCACGCGACTGCATACGGTCCGGGTGGTATTCGCTCATTTTGCGCCGGTAAATCCGTTTCAGCTCTTCATCCGTTGCATCGCTTTCCGCTCCCAGAATCATGTAGTGATAATCCATGGATTCCGTGTTTTTGCGACGACGCAGGCGAAAGCTGGTTTCCGGCAGAATGCGCGGGTCGGATAACCAGTCGACGTTCATTCTCACGCGATTGCGGATCCACAGATATTTAATCGGCGGAATACCAAACACATCGCGCACGGTCTTCAGGACTTTCTGTTCGGCTTTATTCAGAGGATTATCTGCAAACGCTAAACGTAAGAGCAGCGACAGCAAGGCCTCTTTATCTTCCATATTCAGTGAAGAATTAAGACGGTAAAGATCATGATCCGGACGATAAAGCGGCTGTTTGCCTTCATTAAAAAAACGTATCGCCTGGCTGCGACGACGCGGTTCCAGACGAAGTTTGTCCATGAGGCGCGTCGCCTCATTGATTTCCGCCTGAGTGACATAGCCATCGGTCTTTGCCAGATGTCCGGCCAGACGGAAAAGACCGTCGATGTGATCCTGACGGAAAATAATCGCAGGCGCGCGTGAGCGGTCAGCCACCTGATCAAACAGGTGCCCAGCCACTGCTCCTATGGCCAGACCAACCGGCCCTCCGGTGACCAGGCCCAGACCTGCACCGGCGGCTTTACCCAGCCAGGACTTGCGTCCTTTTGCCTCAGCGCTCAATCATTCACTCCCATCAGCATCCGTTCCAGATCGTGCAATCGTTGCGGTGTGCCGACATCAACCCAGCGACCCTGCAACACAGCTCCGGAAACCCGGTCTGCAGCCATTGCCGACCGTAACATAGGAGCGAGAGCATACACCCCAGACTGTCTTTCCTGCCAGAGTGCCGGGCTGAGCAGACTGATACCACTGAAGGTCAGCTGCGCCTGATCCCGCACCCTCGGACCTTCAAGGCTGAAATCTCCACTGGGGTTGTGAGCCGGATTATCGGTAAGCCAGAGATGCGCCAGATCATTGCACTGAAGGCGAGCCTCCCAGGCATTACGATAATCCCAGTCGGTCCAGACATCGCCGTTCACCAGCAGAAACGGTTCATCACCCAACAGAGGCAGGGCCTGATGCACGCCGCCCCCGGTTTCCAGTGCGGTGGTTTCCGCTGAGTACTGAATGTTCAGTCCCCACTGGCTTCCGTCACGCAGGGTCTCTTCAATCATATGACCGAGCCAGGCATGGTTGATCACCACATCTGAAAAACCAGCAGCAGCCAGCTTTTCTAAATGATGGACAATCAGAGGTTTGCCACAGAGAGGAATCAGAGGTTTGGGGCAATGGTCAGTCAGTGGTGCCATGCGGGCGCCCCGGCCTGCGGCAAGGATCATGGCTTTCACAACTCAGCCGCCTCCAGAGCCGGTAAAAAGCGCAACTCAAGCCATTCAGTAAACTCACTGAATTCCGGGTAACCCGTACTGATGTCATGCAGGTAACGGCAGGTATTGGCGATACTGCCGAGATACCCTGGCTTGCCATCACGGATGTTCAGTCGGGCAAAAATGCCCGCGGCTTTCATATGCCGCTGCATGCCCATCAGATCAAAGGCGCGGGTAAATTCCGTCAGTGGCATGCCGTGGATGCCCTGCTCGGAAGCCGCATGGTAGTAATAGGCCAGCAGATCCTGAACCAGATGTGCAGGCCAGTGCACATAACAATCACGTAACAGAGACACCAGGTCGTAGGTAACCGGGCCGTAGACGGCATCCTGAAAATCAATCACGCCCGTACGACCATCGGCCAGCAGCATCAGATTGCGGGAGTGATAGTCGCGGTGAACGACAACCCCGGGCTGTTCCAGAGCTGACAAGCT
>JBPEXS010000046.1:0-3048 GCA_052031325.1 Thalassolituus sp.
GTGATCAGTCCCTGATTGCTGAACCCGGACAGCGCCTCAGCCGGAGAGAGGATGCCAGAAACACTGAGTACCGTCAGTGCGGCCATCAGAACCATATGCGGTTTCAGATGGGTAAAGATCAGCGTGGTCAGCACGGACAGCGTGACAAATAACGAAAACCAACCTTGCCAGTCCAACTTATCCCCCGAAAAACCAGAACGGTTTAATAACTATCTTGTATAACATCGCTTTTTTTTATTGTCATGAGGCGAAGATAATAAAATCGCCATAGTTGCGATTGTCGCACGTTATCAATCTGTATCAGAGGTGCGTATCAGCCTTGATACCAGAATCCCTGCCTCAAAAAGAAGCCACATAGGTACCGCAAGAACGGTCTGAGAGATCACATCTGGCGGGGTGACAAGCATACCGACCACAAAGCATCCAAGGAAGACATAAGGCCGCTTGGCACTTAATGATGCAACCGTGGTGATGCCGCTCAGCACCAGCAGGAAGGTCGCCACCGGGATTTCAAAGGCGATCCCGAAGGCAAAGAAAATTTTCAGCGAGAAATCCAGAATATTACTGATGTCGGGCATGATGGAGATGCCCTCTGGCCCAACGGCGGTAAAGAACCCGAACACCAGCGGCAGGACGACGAAATAGGCGAAGGCAATGCCGGTGTAGAACAGCACAATGCTGGAAAACAGCAGCGGTACCGCAAATTTCTTCTCATTCTGATACAGACCCGGCGATATGAAGCCCCAGATCTGATGCAGGATAAAAGGTACGGCCAGCAGTATGGATAATACGAAGGTGAGTTTGAACGGCACCAGAAACGGGCTGGCGACGCCTGTCGCAATCATGGCACCTTCACTCGGCAACAGGATTTTCAGCGGCTCAACCAGAATCAGATAGAGGTCATTGGCGAAATAAAACAGGCCGAGAAAAATCGCCAGCACGATCAGAACGATACGCAGCAGGCGGTCACGCAGCTCAACCAGGTGAGAAATTAACGGTTGTTCCTGGTCGGTCACTCTGGCGATCCACCTTTGCTCTCTGGCTGGTTGCCGGTGTCAGAATCCTCAGGAAGTGCGGGCGCTTTGTGCGGTACAGGTTCCGGTGTCTTCTGCGGGGTTTTCTCTGACGCGCCACCGGTCAGGCGGGCCGGATCACGGATATCATCGTCGAGGAAGGTCGACGCCGGGTCGCGCAGACGGGCTTTGAGCTCTTCGGTGCGGACATGGCGTTCGAGGTCCGCCTGCATATTGGACACTGAGTTACGCACCCGGCCAATGATCAGGCCGACGGTATGCGCGGCTTTCGGCAGTCGCTCCGGGCCAAGAATCAGCAGGCCGAGTGTCCCTATGACCATCAGCTCCATAAAGCCGATATCAAACATCAGACTTTATCCTGATCCTTTTGTTTGACTTCATCGAAGTCCGCATCCTGCTTCTGCTGATCAGTCAGGGCTTCTGGCTTGCTCTCTTCCACTGCAGGCTCTTTGTTCATTGCATCTTTAAAGCCTTTAACGGCACTGCCCAGGTCGCCACCCATATTGCGCAGCTTCTTGGTGCCGAAAATCATGATGACAATGGCGAGAACAATAAGGAGCTGCCAGATACTGATTCCTGCAAACATGCGGTATTACCTCCGGTGACAGCCAGGCTGTCGGTAAATCATGAGTCCTTGGTACGGGACGCTTTTTCTTCCAGACCCGACATATCAAAACGACGGGCCAGTTCTTCAATCACGGCCTCCGGGCGCACACCCAGTTGCGCCAGAGCCACCAGACTGTGAAACCACAGGTCGGCCGTTTCATAAACGACATCCTGCGTATCACCACTGGTCTCTGCGTCTTTGGCGGCCAGGATGGTTTCGGTGGCTTCTTCGCCGACCTTCTCCAGAATCTTATTCAGCCCCTTGCTGTAGAGGCTGGCAACATATGAGGAACCGGCTTCGGCCTGTTTACGTTCCTCAAGGATGTCACCCAGTTGTGTCAGAATATCGTTCATCATACGTCTGGTCAGTATATTTCTTTGGGGTCTTTCAGAACCGGATCTGTGGTTACCCACTCACCGTCTTTCCAGACACGATAAAAACAGCTTTCACGGCCGGTGTGACAGGCGATGCCCCCAATCTGCTCAACCTGCATGATGATGACATCGGCATCGCAGTCAAGGCGCAGCTCATGCAGTTTCTGTACATGGCCGGAAGATTCACCTTTGCGCCACAGTTGTTGGCGTGAGCGTGAATAGTAGATGGCCCGCTGCTCTTTTGCCGTCAGCTCCAGGGCTTCGCGGTTCATCCAGGCCATCATCAGAATGCGGCCACTTTCATGGTCCTGAGCGATGGCAGGGATCAGGCCGTCGGCATCAAATTTTACGTCATCCAACCAGGACATGGGTCTTTCCTCTGCTGTACGGCTGGCAGGATACCCTACCTGTCAGCCCCCGTGTAGTCTGACGCCTGTCAGGCCCTTAGGATCAGCCAGATCAGGCCGATCAGACTCAGGCTGATGCCCAGTGTCTCGTTGATACCCTGCAGGAAGTTGCTCTCCCACCAGAAAAAGAAACCAGTACCGATCAGGGTCAGGCCAATGGTGAAATTTTTACGCTGGCGGCGCTGTTTCTCCATGGCTTTGCGGATCTCTTCCATTTCTTTGCGCATCAGCTGCTGACTGTCGTCGAGATGGTTCAGACGGGTCAGGGCGCCGTGCATCAGCGTGGGTATCTGTGGGGCTTTTTCAATCCAGGTCGGTAGCTGTCGCTTCAGTTCGCGGAAGGCCGCTTT
Organism: Thalassolituus sp.; assembly: GCA_052031325.1. GTDB lineage: Bacteria > Pseudomonadota > Gammaproteobacteria > Pseudomonadales > Oceanobacteraceae > Thalassolituus. Next base: position 2,773 of record JBPEXS010000046.1, read on the forward strand.
AGGGCCAAAGCGTTCGCGTATCCAGCGCTCCAGATAGGGTTTGCCTGTGGTCCAAAGATCCAGGTCAGGGTAGAGCTGACGCCCCAGGCCTTCGACGTTGAGCAGGGTTTTCTGCAGCAGTACCAGCTGTGGCTGTACTTCCATGTTGAAGCGTCGTGCCGTACTGAATAACTGGATCAGTACCTGACCAAAGGAAATCTCTGACAGCGGCTTTTCAAAAATGGGTTCACAGACAGAACGGATGGCCGACGCCAGTTCATGGACCTTGGTGGAGGC
>JBPEXS010000460.1:0-2195 GCA_052031325.1 Thalassolituus sp.
TCCGCTTTATCGATATCAAGAAAAGGCACCGCATCCGTATTCACCGGGATGATCACCTTAGTGCATAGGTTTTCGTGATTCTCCCAGAACACCATGACGCTACCCTTATCGTAATCCGGAAAACCAAGACAGGTTGCCAGGTATTCACCCGTTGCCACGGTCTCACGTAACGACTCCAGAATACTGTCCAGGTGACTGTCCATCGGCCCTTCAATCTCAGAGGCACTGGTCACCACCTGGCATTCGCCTGCACGGTTCAGGGCCATACCTAACGGTGGCACTGTTTCCTGCTGCGACAGCACAATGTTCATTTTCGAAATAAGTTGGGCAAGGAGTTGTTCAAGCTGATGACTGGCAGATGACGAGTGTGTAGACGACAAAACAGATCCTGAAAGACAAAAGAAACGCGTTACACACTACCACAAAACAGACCAGATCCGGACAGAGAGCGGCTGCTCAGCCTCAGCCTTCTGACTGTTTCAGCTCACTGAGCAACTTACCGGCTTTCTGTGTCTGTTCCTGCAAGCGTTTGTAGAGACTCAGCCGCTGCAGGCACTCATTCATCACCGACAGGCTGAGGCGCTCACTGACCGTGGCGTCGAGAAGCTGTTGTTTCAGTGCCTGATAACTGGCTTCTGTCTGAGCGTCAGAGACGTCATGGCTGACATCGTCGGCCGGGTCGTGCTGTAACAGCCAGTCAGTCATTGGCTGCAGCAGTTCATGATTCAACGGCGCTTCATGGTCAATATCATCTAAGGTCTCCAGCACATTGTAGGCGTACTGAATTACCAGCAGACACTGAGGTAACTGGTGGGATAACTGCACCCGCAACGGTTGTTTCAGGATTCCCGTGATGTACAGATTGATCTCTTTCAGCAGATCCCGCAGTGCTTGCCGGTTTTCAACATCTGAACGTTCACCAGAATGTATCAGGCTGCTGTTGATGTGTGCCGAAAGCATCGCCTGAAAGCGCTCCAGTTCCAGCGTGATTGCCCGCAATGCCACATCCGGCACCACAGCCGCAGATTTATCCAGATGCTGCAACGACAGCACTTTTTCACCACGATGAAAACGCCCCTGCAGCCAATGGATCATCGGTGATCCGAGCGGCCACATCAGCAACACACCGAGCAGGTTAAACAGCGTATGGAAACCGGCGAGAAACAGCGCCGGGTTCTGATAGGCATCGCCTTCAGGGGTAAATGTATGCAGCAACCCCATAAACAGCGGCAACAGTATTAAGGCCACAGCGCCGGTAATAAGGTTAAAAAGGACATGTGCCAGTGACAGGCGCTTGCCGTTGGCCGTGGCACCGAAGGACGCCAGAATGGCCGTCGACGTCGTGCCGATATTGGCACCGATCACCGCCGCCGCACCCGCTTCAAGCGGCAATAACTCGCTGGCGATTGCGGTCAGAATCAGGGCAATGGCCGCACTTGATGACTGTGTCAGTACCGTCAGTACCGTCCCCGCCAGCACCATCCACACCAGTGAAACCCCGCCATCAGCCACCAGGCTGTCACTGACTCCGGTCCCCAGACCATCAAACGATGTTTTGAGAAAATCGATCCCGAGAAACAGCAGACCAAAACCGGCAATGGCCGTACCGGCTGATTTAAACCGTACTGTCCGGCCACCCAGAAACAGAAACGCACCGACACCGATCAAAGGCAGTGCATAGGCGTCGATCTTAATACTGAAACCCAGCAAAGCCACCAGCCAGGCCGTCAGTGTGGTGCCCACATTACTGCCAAAAATCACCCATATGGCGTGCTGAAAACCGAGCAGACCGGCGTTGACAAACCCCAGTGTCGCCACCGTGACTGCACTGGAAGACTGCACCAGCGCAGTGATGGAAATACCGCTGAGCAGAGCCCGTAACCGCGTCGACGTCCAGCGGCTGAGCAGCGTCTCCAGTGCCGGACCCGCCGCCAGTTTCAGACCGTCGGTCATCAGCGTCATACCCAGCAGAAAAAGACCAATACCACCGAGAAAATGAGCGAGCATAGCCATGGATACCCCTGAACCTGATACTTCAAGAATAGCGGATGAGATTGCTGAGTTTCAGCTGTTTAAAGCGGGATTTGAGAAGGTTTCTGCGAAAATGGCGGCATTACTTGCTGAAAAGAATCTCAGTTTTTAAGACCTGTTGTATTTTCAGAATGGATCCTGTGGTCGGAGCCACAGGATGACGG
>JBPEXS010000461.1:0-5656 GCA_052031325.1 Thalassolituus sp.
AAACCTGACGCTTCTATATCAATAATGGGTGGCACAAAGGTTTTCACAAAGGGTTCTCAGAGTATTTTTGCTGTGCAGTGAGGGCTCTGACTTCTTTTTGAGTAAGGGCCGGTGAATACAGGTAAACCAAAGTTTAGTTTATTCTGGACGCTCAATCCTGATTATTCAACTGAGTGGCCGGGGCCACACGCATCACCTCAGAAATCGTGGTCATACCATTTGCGACTTTATGAGCACCGCTCAGTCGCAGACTGTGCATCCCTTCCTTCATCGCCGCCTGACGTAACTGCTGATAGTCCATGCCGTCTGCAATCAGTCGTTCGAGGGTCGCTGTCATGGGCATGACCTCATAAATCCCCATACGTCCCATATAGCCTGTGCCACGACATTCCAGGCAACCTTCGGCTTCGTATAAGTGCTTGGGTGTTTTCACCAGCCAGGGTGCAGTCAGCTGCTTCCAGGCCTTCTCATCAACCGGTACTTCTTTTTTACAATGCGGACACAGTGTCCGCACCAGACGTTGTGCCATGACGCCACGGACACTGGAACGGATCAGATAGGCTGGCAAACCGAGTTCGAGCAGACGGGTGAATGCAGAGGGCGCATCGTTGGTGTGCAGCGTGGTCAGTACCAGGTGGCCAGTCAGTGCGGCCTGCACGGCAATTTCGGCGGTTTCCAGATCGCGCACCTCGCCCACCATGATGATGTCCGGGTCCTGACGCAGTAACGCCCGCACCCCCCCGGCAAAATTCAGCTGAATCGCCGGGTTCACCTGCATCTGATTAAACGCCGGCTCGACCATTTCAATCGGGTCTTCCACCGTCGAGACGTTCACTTCGGATGTGGCTAACTGGCGCAACGTGGAGTACAGGGTGGTGGTTTTACCCGAACCGGTCGGACCAGTAACCAGAATGATGCCGTGATTGTTGTCGGTCATCTGATGCCAGCGACGACTGTCTTCTTTGCCGAAGCCCATCTCCGAGAAACTGCGCATCAGGACCTGCGGGTCAAAGATACGCATCACCATTTTTTCACCAAACGCCGTCGGCAGAGTCGACAGTCGCAGCTCCACTTCGCCCCCTTCCGGGATGCGGGTTTTCAGGCGGCTGTCCTGAGGTTTGCGTTTTTCAGCGATGTTCATGCGTCCGAGCGATTTCAGACGCGCAACCACCGCGACACCAACTTCGGCGGGCAGGTCATAAACATTGTGCAGTACACCATCAATCCGGAAGCGGATGTTGGTGACTTCGCGTCGTGGCTCAAGGTGAATATCACTGGCGCGCTGATCAAAGGCGTACTGCAATAACCAGTCAACGATATTAATGATGTGTTCGTCGTTGGCCTCGGGCGCTTTGGCTTTGCCCAGCTCCAGCAGGGACTCCAGATTCTGTACCGAGCTGGAGCCAATGGAGGTGGCTTTGGCACGCGATACCGACGATGCCAGCTGATAAAACTCCACCCGGTAGCGTTGAATATCCGCCGGGCCTGACAACACCCGCACCACATGGCGGCGGGTAACGTGCTCAAGGTCGGCGACCCAACTGGTGACGCCCGGTTCGGAGCAGGCCACGACCACCTCATCGCGGCTGACTTTAATTGCCAGAATGCCGTGACGCTCAGAAAAGCTGTACGACATCACGCCGGTCACGGCCGTGACATCGATTTTCAGCGGGTCGATGACCACACTCTCCAGATTATGACGCTGGGCCAACCAGTCCATCATCACCGCTTCACTCAGCAGGCGACTGTGATGGCGGGCATCGCGATAGCCCTGGCGGGCAATCAGGCTGAGGGCATGGAGGGATTCATCATCCGGTGAACGGCGCAGACCGAGTGCAGCCTGGTGTTCTTCGTCATTGAGCAGACCGTCGCGACGCAGGTCCTCAATCAGGACCGGCAACGAAAGCATCTGATCAGGTGTGGCGGGCATAGAGCGGTTTTCCTGAGGTCAGCGGGCATTCACCGGGTTAATCTCAACAAGCCACTGCGAAGCGCCCTGCCAGATCGGGTTTCCAGCATTCAATCACATCCGGGCGGCGGCTGCGAGCCGGCAGAACACGCACATTGCCTCAGGGCTCAATGATCGGCAGGCACGGCTGACAACAGATACCAGACGCGGCAGGAAATCTGCCCGAGTACTTCGGCCGCTGCCCGTTGCTGCATATCCGGTCTGGGCAGCAATGCACTGGCGAAAGCCTCAAGCAGCTCAGCCAACTGGGCATCATCACTCAGAGACTGCAAGCCATGCACCGCCGTCTGCAGAATACGGTGGCTTTCCCCATCCCAGAGCGTCGCTTCGGTCAGACGCTGAATGTCCACCAGCGCACCACTCAGTTGCTCAGCCTCACTGGCGTCAGGATCAACGTGGCTTTGCCACTGCGGACGCACCCCGGCCAGGCGATATCCCCGCTCGGCCTTGGACACATCACTGATCCACAGAGGCACCTGAGTCTGAAGCTCGGCCAGTAATGCCCACAGGCATTGTGGAGAACCATCCAGCAGTTCCAGTTCCAGCTCGCACAGAGATTCTTGCCGATCCCAGGCGCATACCTGCCCCTGATCCAGCACCACTTCAATGCGGTTTTCGCCATCCTGCCAGAGCCATACCAGACGGTTAAAATCGGTGCTGAATACCGGCTCAAGCGCCTGACTGTCAGCACGTTCGGGCCAGCAGCGCGTAACCTCTTCCTGTTGCAGAAGGCTCTCATCCAGCTCTGGCCCGGCGATCGGCCAGTTCCATTCATTACGTACCTGCATTCCGGCTTCTGAACGTCCACGCGTTTTGAGTGTCTGTTCGTACGTATCGCCTTTACGGCGGATGCGCAGCGCGGCACGGGCCTGTAACAGATCCCGCTGCGGCGTATCAAAGTACTGATTGGCCAGCACACGCTCCCCTTGTGGGTCAGCGATCTGATTCAGATAAGCAGACAGCTTACCGATGCTTTGCCCTTTATCTGACGTCGGGATCCGTAGTTTCAGTTCTATTTCCTGTGCCATCGCGCTATTGTCATTCTTCCGATATTTGAGTGTTCAGTGTATGCCGGATTACATCTCCGGAGCCATCGCCCGGCTCCGTCCTTTAATTGCAGAAAACAGCATCAGTTCGGTTCTGCCAGAGTACGATCAGAGCAATGAAGGCGTCATCAACCTGTTATCAGGCTGGTTCACCGACCTCGGCTTTCAGGTTGAGGTCATGCCGGTACCGGACTTTCCCGGTAAGTTTAATATGCTGGCGACACTTGGCCAGGGCCCAGGTGGTCTGGTACTCAGTGGTCATACCGATACCGTACCCTGCAACCCGGAACGCTGGACCTCAGATCCCTTCACGCTGACAGAGCGCGATGGCCGGTTGTACGGCCTCGGCACCTGTGACATGAAAGGCTTTTTTGCCCTGGTGTTAGAGGCCGTGCAGGAATACCTGACCAGCGACTTCAAGCAACCGCTGATAGTGCTCGCCACCGCCGATGAAGAAAGCTCTATGAGCGGTGCCCGAGCCCTGACCGAAGCCAATGGTCTGGGTGGCCGTTACGCCGTAGTCGGTGAGCCGACCAGCCTGCGTCCGATCCGCATGCACAAAGGCATCATGATGGAGAGCATCCGCCTCACCGGTAAGGCCGGGCATTCCTCCAACCCCGCTCTGGGCATCAGCGCCATGGATGCCATGCACGAGGTGATGGGTGAGATGAAAGTCCTGCGTGCTGAGCTGGCCGAACGCTACAACAACGCCCATTTCGCCGTCAGTTACCCGACTATGAATCTGGGCTGTATTCACGGTGGTGACAACCCTAACCGCATCTGTGGCAGCTGCGAACTGGCGTTTGACCTGCGCGCCCTGCCGGGTATGAGCAATGATGACCTGCGCGCTGAAATGGAGCGTCGCCTGAGCCCGGTCGCGGCGCAGAATCAGGTTGAGTTTTCACTCGAACCTCTGTTCCCCAGCGTGCCTGCCTTTGAGCAGGACGACCGCAGTGACCTGGTGAAAGTCGCCGAAGAACTGACCGGCTACCGCAGCGACGCCGTGAACTACGCCACTGAAGCCCCCTTCCTGAAAAGCCTGGGTCTGGAGACTCTGGTACTCGGCCCCGGCAACATCGATCAGGCGCATCAGGTGGACGAGTATCTGGCGCTGGATCAGATTGAGCCCTGTATCAGCCTGCTGCGCTCTATGATTGAGCGCTTTTGTCTCACTCCGGCGCGTGGTTAAATCCCCTACAGATCAACAGGAAAAGCCTGACAGTGAACGACACCACCACTTCGTACGTGCAATGGTTCCGCCAGTCATCCCCGTACATTAACGCGCATCGGGATAAAACCATCGTCATCATGTTTGATGGCGATGCGTTACTGCATGAGAACTTCACCCGCATCGTCCAGGACATCGCCCTGCTCAACAGCCTCGACGTACGCATGGTGTTGGTTCACGGTGCACGTCCGCAGATTGATGCCGTGCTGGAAAGACTCGACATCACCAGTCAGTTTCACGACGGCCTGCGCATCACCGACAGCGAAGCCCTGCGCGCCGTAAAAGCCGCTGTCGGCATGGTCAAAGCCGATGTTGAATCCCTGTTATCCGTGGGCATCCCCGGCACCCCTATGCACGGTGCGCGCATTCGCGTGGTCAGCGGTAACTTCGTCACCGCCAAACCCCTGGGCGTCATCGATGGTGTGGATTACCAGCACACCGGTGAAGTGCGGCGCATCGACCATCAGGCTATCTCCCACCTGCTGGACCAGCACAACGTCGTACTGCTCTCCTGCTCGGGTTATTCGCCCTCCGGTGAAATGTTTAACCTGAGTCTCGAAGACGTCGCCCACCAGGCCGCCGTCGCCCTGCGCGCTGATAAAGTCATCGCCTTTGGCCCGGACGACGGACTGTTCTCCCCTGAAGGTGAGCCACTGAAAGAACTCACCTGCCGTCAGCTCGAAGCGCGCATGAGTGATTTCACCGACGAAACCGACCAGTTACAGGCCAGCATGGCCGTCCGCTGCGTGCGTCAGGGGGTACCGCGAGTCCACCTGATCAGCTACCAGACCGACGGTGCTTTGCTGCAGGAGCTCTACACCCGCGAAGGCAAAGGCACCCTCGTCAGCCAGGAAGCCTACGACCAGCTGCGCCCGGCGGGTATTGACGACGTCGCAGGTATCCTTGACCTGCTCGCCCCACTGGAAGAGCAGGGCATACTGGTGCGCCGCTCGCGCGAACTGCTGGAAACCGAGATTCACCGCTTTCACGTGATTGAACGTGACGGCCTGATCACCGCCTGCGCCGCGCTTTACCCCTATTCATCGGACATGGCTGAGCTTGCCTGTGTCGCTGTACACAGTGGCTATCGCGGCACCAATCGCGGACAACGACTGTTAGAGCAGATTGAAGAAGAAGCGCGGCGTCGCAATCTGAAGCAGTTATTTGTGCTCACCACGCGTACCGCACACTGGTTTATTGAGCATGGGTTTGTGGCGACGCAGATTTCTGAGCTGCCGCCGGAGAAGCAGAAGATGTATAACTATCAGCGGAATTCGAAGGTGTTTTTTAAGACGCTTTGAGTTGGGTTCCGCGGTAGTTCTGGCTTTTTTTTAATTCTCGAATAATTCGCGTCATTGCGAGGCCGCAGGTCGTGGTAATCCAGACGATGTGAATTTTTTTGTTTACGTTTCC
>JBPEXS010000462.1:0-1514 GCA_052031325.1 Thalassolituus sp.
AGTATGCGCCGCTCAACTTTGAAGAGCGCATCCGTCGTGTGTACGAAGACTTTAACCCGGATAAAGTACTGGTTACGTCGTCATTTGCGGCTACCTCAGCCTACTTCCTGCACATTATTTCCGGTATCCGTCCGCAGCAGTTGATTCACTTTGTGAACACGGGTTTTCACTTCAAAGAAACCCTGGAATACCGCGACTTCCTGACCGAGAAGTACCAGCTTAAGGTTGAAGACCTGAACCCAGATCCGCATCTGCACAGCTACGCGCAGAATGAAAAACTCTGGGAAACAGACCCTGACCTCTGCTGCTCGGTCAACAAGGTGAAGCCGCTTGAAGAAGTAAAGGCCAAATACCATGTGTGGATTTCCAGCCTGATGCGCTGGCAATCTGACCACCGTGCCTCGCTGGATATCTTTGAAGAGCGCCGCGGCATCATCAAGTTCAATCCGATGCTGGACGTCAGTAAAGCTGAACGCGATGCTTACATCGTTAAGCATGGTCTGACCTTCCACCCACTGGTGTCAGAAGGTTATGAGTCCATCGGTTGTGAACACTGCACCGTGAAAGGCGAAGGCCGCGCCGGGCGCTGGCAGGGCAAAGAAAAGACCGAGTGTGGTCTGCACCTCTGATTCTGTCGGACTTAGCCTCTAAGGCTCTCTGCCACAAAAAAGCCGCTGAACTCAGCGGCTTTTTCGTATCTGCGGATTAGTCAGATTTTGAAGCAAGCTGGTCAGGCAACCTAAGCAGGCAACCCTATCAGGCACACAGGCCTTGCAGATCGTCTGCCGGTTCTTCAGCCATACCCTGATCTTCTGGTGCAGCGGAGGCAAGAGTCTCGTACGCATTGAGCGCGACAAAAAACTCAGCCGCTACCAGACTGCCCCAGGAACGCATGCGCAGGCCTTCAAAATGCGCGCAGTGGCTGCCTTTTTCAGTCACAGCCAGCATCACATTGGGCATGTCGCTGATGCGTGAGTGATGCTCGCGCAGGTTATCAATGTGGCAGATAGGATCATCTTCCGCATTCACCACCAGTAATGGCACTTTGATGTTATCGATGACGTTCATCGGGTTGCAGTCGGCCATGTAATCATCACGGTTCTGATAACCCGCAAACTCATACATATGATCGTGCAGCTCATGCAGATCTGCGGCCTTCATGCCCTGATCATAGCTTTTCATCGTAGAAAAATGCGCAGGGTTAGCACCAATGAACTGCTTCGCCAAGCGCTTCGCCATCAGCTTACTGTAGAACGGCAAGGCACGGGTGAAAGCAACTTCGATGTTGTAGCCCGGGCAGTAAGCAACGCCACCGCGAATCTGGCTATTGGCGCCCTCTTCACCCAGATAACGCACCAGTAATCCGGTACCCGCTGACAGCCCAAAGGCATATAGCGGCGACTGCGGAAACTGAGACTGGATATCTTTGATCCAGTGACGCAGGTCATCCGTATCGCCCATGGTATTGAACTTAGGAGAGGTCAACGGCAGTGAACCGTGCCCACGGCGAACAC
>JBPEXS010000463.1:0-1468 GCA_052031325.1 Thalassolituus sp.
GTGATGCACGCCAATATCGAAGACCGCCCGGATAACACCACGCGGTTTATCATTATTGGTCGCCAGCAGACAGGCCCGAGCGGCGATGATAAAACTTCCATCATGGTATCCAGTCGTAACCAGCCGGGTGCGCTGTATCAGGTGCTTAAGCCGTTCCACAAGAAAGGTATCAGCCTGACGCGGATTGAAACCCGCCCGGACCCATCCGGTACCTGGAACTACCTGTTCTTTATCGACTTTGAAGGCCATCGCGACGATGACGCCATAGCACCTATGCTGGATGCTCTGCGTGATATCGCGGCCGACGTAAAATGGCTCGGGTCCTATCCCCGGGCAGTACTCTGAGGTCTGCTATGCCAATCAAATACGCTGATCATGCGGTCATGGGTGTCCGCAGTCTGCGCCCTTATCAGCCGGGTAAACCGATTGATGAGCTGGCGCGTGAACTGGGTCTGAACGAAGCGGATATCGTGAAGCTGGCCAGTAATGAAAACCCGCTCGGCCCAAGCCCGAAAGCCCTTGAAGCCATTCAGGCAGAACTGGCGGATCTGACGCGTTATCCGGATGGTGCCGGTTTTGAGCTGAAAAAGGCCCTGTGTGAGAAGCTGGGTGTGTCTCAGGATCAGATCACCCTGGGTAATGGCTCCAGTGATATTCTTGATTTTATCGTGCGTGTGTTTGTGAACGATGGTGATGAGATCGTTGTGTCTCAGCACGCTTTCGCGATCTACGGTCTGGTTGCCCAGATGGTGGGAGCTGACTGCACTGTGGTTCCGGCCAAAGACTTTGGTCATGACCTGCCAGCTATGGCTGCGGCGATTTCTGACCGTACCCGGGTGGTGTTTGTCACCAACCCGAACAACCCGACAGGCACCTGGAATACCCGTGAAGAGTTGGTCAGCTTCCTGGAATCTGTGCCTGAGCGTGTGCTGGTGCTGCTCGATGAGGCGTACTTTGAGTACGTACACGAAGCCGAATACCCGAACGGTATTGAGCTGCTGGCTCAGTTCCCGAACCTGGTGGTCACCCGCACCTTCTCTAAGGCCTATGGCCTGGCTTCTCTGCGAATTGGCTATGGGGTTTCCAGCCCGGAGCTGGCGGATCTGCTGAACCGTGTACGGCCGCCGTTTAACGTGGACTCCTTTGCACTGGCTGCCGCCAAAGCCGCACTGAACGATGACGATTATGTGCAGCAGAGTGTTACTGAAAACGATGCTGGCCTGGCGTACCTTGAGACCGAGTTCAAACGTCTGGGGCTTGGCTATATCCCTTCTGTGGGTAACTTCATCGCCTTCCGTGTGCCAGAGGGCTTGGAAGATATGGCGGTGTACAAAGGCCTGTTGCACAAAGGCATCATCGTGCGCCCTGTGGCCAACTACGATATGCAGGGTTATCTGCGTGTCTCGGTGGGTACCATGGCTGAAAACATTGCCTTTGTCGCGGCACTGGAGCAGGTGATCGCCTGATG
>JBPEXS010000464.1:0-5840 GCA_052031325.1 Thalassolituus sp.
GCCGGACGGATGCTCTTCACATCGCGGGCGATCCCTTTCAGTACTGAGCCGTAACCCAGCTTGAAGGCACCATCAGCATGAGTAGATACGACGATGTCTTCGTTCAGAACCGGTAAACCACGATACATCTGCTGGTAGCGAACCGTAGTAACACCCAGTTTGTCGGTGTAGGTTTTGCGGGCTTTCAGCGAATCGATACCGGCTTTCAGACCCAGTGCAGAGTCCAGCTTTCCGGTATCCAGCTTCTGAGCAATCAGAGTGCGCAGCGGTTTAATTTCACGGACCTGTTCGCGGTCTGCAGCTTCCGCCAGTGGAACACTGACGCTCAGAACAGCCGCCATGGCTGTGAGTAACTTTTTCATCGGGAATCCTTAATCGTTGTTTTTGGTTGAATTCCGTTCCCTGGAAGGACAGACCAGCAGAGCCCTTATGAGGTTGCGGATCTTTAACGGTGAACACGCTATCAGAAACTTACAAACTTTTACACGTTAAAACGGGACAAGATACGCCTCTGGTAACAAAGTCACCCATTGACGCATCCGTCAGGTTTACACAGTGGTTCTTCACTGCCAAAACCCCATTGCGTGCACTGTCGTGGGGCTTATTAATACCGCCTGCCCTCTGCTATACACAAAGCTTGGCAGGCGTATCTTTAAGGTGTCTTTAGGCGCCGGACAGATTCATCAACCAGCCAATCAGCAACACCTGTGGGACAGTAACCAGCGGCAGAAACAGTGCGATTTTCCAGCTGCTTGTCGTATCTTTCAGAGACATGATTTCGGTGTAGTCTGTCGCCGCACCTGCCATCAGAAAGGTAAACGCGTTACCGGGTGCGCCGGCCCGGTTGAACAGATCCGCAGCAATGGGGCTCGAGCCTTCCGAGCAGACTTCAATCACTGTAGTCGCCAGCAACGTCAGAATCAGACCCGTGAAGGTTGCGCCAAACCAGGTGCCAAAACTGTCTTCTGGGACGAATGCCCTCAACAGAGCAACCAGCACCACTCCAAACACCACCCAGCGCAACACGGTCTTCGATTCTTTCAGCCCCTGCCAGAACATCGCCAGTAATGAACGTGGACTCCAGTCATGATCGGCCCAGGTCTGTTTCAGGGCGGGCATAAAGGCGGTTGCGGATTCAGTGACCTGATTGGGGTTTGCAGGTAAATGCCCCATCTTCACCAGTCGGTCGAAAATCAACCCACTGATCCAGGCAATGACCATAGAGGCAGCAATAAACAGCAGTGTCCACTGCAGGCCAATCAGCCCGACCAGAATCAACGTCAGGGTCAGAGAATTCCAGGGGCTGGCAATCAGAAAGGCCATCACCTGGCCGATGCTGGCACCGCGCTCATAGAGCTTCATGCCGACCATCAGGATGCCGTGATTGCAGAGGTCAAGCATCAGTCCGGCGATGGTAGCCCGGACGACCCCTTTGCCAGTGCCGCCTTTCCCCAGCACAGACATAACCAGCTCTCTGGGAATGCGCCCTAACAGACCGACAAAAAAAGCGGCAGACAGTATTCCCCACCACATGGCATGCACCATTTCATGACTGGTATGGAACATGGTCGTCAGCCAGACCGGTAACACCGTACTGTCACCGGCCAGATAATACCCGGCATACCCCAGGGCAACGGCTGGCGCACAGACCCAGAATATCCAGTCGATTTTCTTCGACGGCCCAGTGTCACAACAGCCGCCTGCCGATGCCGGAGCAGCAGAGGTGGCTGCCGTGCCGCAACAACTGCTGACCACTGTCGCTTCTGGCGTTGCATTCCCGCCACCACAACAGCTGCCCGTATCCTGAATCGCTTCAGGCTCAGAGGCAGAGCTACAGCAATCCTTTTTTTCAGCGGCAGGTGTCTCTTTAACCCGTTGCTTGTTCTCACTCCCACAACAACCGTCGTGCATACTTTCAGTGCTCATGGGAGACTCCTTCAATCAGATGACAGATGTGTTCACCGCAGGGCTCACAATCAGGAAGCTGTTGCCATATCTGCGTTGCGGTTTCCATGCGCTGAACCAGCGCCTGAAGATTGGCCAGCTGTTGCCGGGCCTGATCCAGCCTCGCCTCAATCAGGCTGCGGGCATGAGGGCATGGAGACTCCCCCTTCTCAGCATCATTAAGAAGCAGACGGATATCATCAAGACTGAACCCGAGGTCACGGGCAGAGAGAATAAAGGTCAGTACCTTTTCATCCTGATGAGTGAAATAGTGGTAACCCGAGTCGTTCTTGTCAGGTGCCAGCAGGCCAATACGCACATAATGGCGGATGGTATCCGCACTGACATGATGCTTACCGGCCAGCTGACTGACTTTTAAACCTGCGTTCATAGCGATTTACCTGTGTGAACCTTAACCAGTCAACACAGCATAAACCTATGAGTAACTCACAGGTCAAGGGGGTGTTTTCAGATCAGGCAGCCTTCGTGCTTTCTGGCTGACCAAAGTCATGAATACCCAGCGCCTGTTCACTGTATTGCCACAGTTCATCCCTCAGCCTGCGGTTACGGCTGCGCATGCTGGAAAAATCACGTCGACGTCGACACCAGTAGGCACCGCTGTGAGTGACGGAAGGGTCCGTAGCCAGAAAAAGCTGAGTATCTGCTCCCGCTTCTGCATCAATCAGGAATGGATCAATTACCCGGTTCAGCAGGCTGGGGGTGCTGCGCCATAACTCAGTCCGGACACCTCCCGGGTGGAAGGCATTCACCTGAATCCTTGCCGGGTCCAGGCGTTCAGCGAGAGAGCGCACAAACAGGATATTCGCCAGTTTAGAGCGCCCATAACTCATCAGAGGGGCCAGCACCCTGGCTTTATTGCGGGTTGGGTGTTCAAGGCCGCGAAAGAAACCTGAGAGTGAACCAAGATGATGCGCCACAGAACTGGTCACGACAATCCGGGCTTTCTCCGCATGCTCGAGCAATGGCAGCAGCTCATGGGTCAACAGAAAATGTCCCAGGTGCGTCGTAGCAAACATAAATTCATGGCCACTTTTGGCTTCTTTATGACGCGGAGTATAGAGACCTGCATTAAGGATCAATAACTGAACGGCAGCCGTATGCGAGCGTATATCGGACGCCATAGCACGTACCGCAGCAAAATCAGACAGGTCCACCGCATAGAAACGCACGTCTGCGCCGGGCACATCGTGTTGTATGCGCTCAGCAAGGGCTTCCCCTTTCTCAGGGTCGCGGGCGATCAGAACCAGACGATAGCCTTTGCGGGCAAGTGCCTGTGCGGTAACCCGGCCGATACCTGCCGTACCTCCCGTTATAACTGCGGTTTTCATGCTTTTATCTCCGTTATTATTATTCAACCGGTCTCCTGACCGGCCTGATTTTATGTTCTGACGGTCTGACCACACGGCCCTGAAAAGGCGGTTTGTCAGATACAATGATGGCTGCAGATTCACTGAACAATGCCACTCAGGTTAAACTGTGCCATTGCTTTACAGGACATACCAGCCCTTATGACTTCAAAACCCCTGACGACGGAAGACTTCCTGCTCGCGGCCAAGCACTCGGAAATCAGCACCCTGCGCCAACTGATGATCAGTTGTGATCTGGTAACCCGGGTCACCGACCTCATTCACGAGCTGCAGCGCGAACGCGGACAGTCGAATGCATTTCTGGTATCCGATGGCCGTCGTTTCAGTGAAGAACTGTCACTCGAACTGAAAGCCTGTAATGAAGCCGAGAACAATTTCCGTCAGGTGCTGCACAAACTCGATCTTGATCATTGCTCCAGCAGCTCAAGCCGGATCTTCAGCTACATTGCCCACGTGCTTCATGGTCTGGACGACCTCCCCACCCTTCGTAAGAACGTCTCAGACGGAAAGATCCGTGCCTCAGAAAACACCCAGGCGTTTAATCAGCTGATTTCTGGTCTGCTGTCACTGGTATTCGAGGCCGCTGACCTGTCTTCTGATCCTGACATCACCCGTGCACTGGTCGCCATGTTTAACTTTACCCAAGGTAAAGAATATGCTGGCCAGGAGCGGGCCTGGGGGCTGATTGGCTTTACCGCTGGTGAGTTTGGCAACACAGTGAAAGACCGCCTGAAGGAGCTTCAGGAGGCCCAGGACCGCTGTTTCGATATCTTTAATAATTTCACCCACACCATCGCTGCCGCCCAATGGCGTCAGATTGAAAACAGCGAGGCAACGGGTGAATTCCAGCGCATGCGCCAGATGATCAACCGCTATCAGAGTGGCGACCACCTGCCTACCGCCATCAGTGACGTCTGGTATGAAGTGGCAACCAGCCGCATAGACACCATGCAGGAGATTGAAAAAGAGCTGGCAGCAAAACTGCTGAGCCTGTGTGAGTCCAAAATCGAGCAGGCCGAAGAAGACCTGCGCCTGCATCGTGAAAAGCTCAGGTCTCTGGAAGATGTCAGTGAACCGCCCACCTCCCCGCTTGGCACATTACAGGATTCACCCGGGGTAACGCCGGGCGTCAACGTCAAATTTGCCCGTTCAATTTATGACCTGGTTCAGGGACAGGCGCAACGCCTTGAACGCATGAGTGGCGAACTCGCTGAAGTCCGCCAGGCTCTTGAAGAGCGTAAGTTGATTGATAAGGCGAAAGGGATACTGATTCAGTCCCGGGGCATCACAGAGGAAGAGGCCTACAAACAACTGCGCCAGTCAGCAATGGACAGCAACAAGCGCATCATCGACGTTGCGATCAACATCATCAGCGTCGCAGATATGTTAAAAAACGGACGCTGATCCGTATCATCCAGGCCACGGGCCCTGACGGGTCCGTTTGATAAAATGAGCCTCACAGTCCGGGCTCACCAGGGTGAAAATGCTGTAGTGCTTTTCACCCGCCCTGACATAGCTACCCACCTCTTTGAAGCGACTGGGCGAATGCACTTTCAGCACTTTTGCCGGACGGAAGATATCTCCCTGCTTACGGAAAAATTCCAGCGCCGCCTCATTGGCAGTCGCTTTGGCATCGGCATCGCGACACACAGGCGCTGCGGAGACGCTGGCCGGAACCAGCACCATGAGAAGTATTGTTATTTTTAGAAATAGAGTACGCATACTCTGAGTGTAGATGAACGCTGGTAAACTGGTAGGACACTACTCAGTCTTTACGCTTAGCAAACATGGGTGGCCTGTCTGGTTCCATTTACTTAATTCAAAAAGCCGCTCTGATCAGCTGATACAGGAGTAAGACCGCAATCCACGCTTATCAAGCAGAAAATTCAGGCAAGGTCATTATTTCCAAGAGGGACTTCTAATTGGTTACTCCCAGAACGAATGGGCTGGTTAACCATTTCATCGTATGCGCTTTGCTGACGGAGCACCTGCTCCCGGACAGGAAAGTCATTGAACATCGCCTGCAGAGTAATCAGATTATGGCTGCGTAACAGTTTGCCTTTGCTATCCGTAATCATCTGCTCACCGTCAGGGGTCAACACCGAGACCTGGTAAAGCGCACAGTCGAGTGAGTGATAAATGAGTTTCGGAATGGTCCTGAGTTGATGGAGATCTTTAATGGATACCGTCATGGCCGTTTCCTCTCAAACTTAAAACGTGTCTCTAAAACCTACACAAACAAAAAAGCCGTGGCAATGCCACGGCTTTTTTGCCTTTCAGCGGTGATTACTCATCGCCGCCAAACACGCCCAGAATCTGCAGCAGACTCAGGAACAGGTTGTAGATAGACACATACAGGCTGACAGCAGCAGAGATGTAGTTGGTCTCACCACCATTAATGATAGCGCTGGTCTGATACGCAATCATCGCCGACATCAGAATGATCAGCATGCCAGAGAACGCCAGCGACAGAGCCGGTATCTGCAGGAAGATGTTCGCCACCATCAT
>JBPEXS010000465.1:0-3940 GCA_052031325.1 Thalassolituus sp.
GGTCTGGCCCTGCCTCCCTTTGCCCCCTGGTGGGTGACGGTGGTCGCGGTCTCTTTTGCCATTATATTTGCCAAACACCTGTACGGTGGTATCGGCAATAACCCTTTCAACCCGGCGATGGTCGGTTATGCCCTGGTGCTGATTTCATTCCCGGTGCAGATGACCACCACCTGGGCACTGTCCTGGCAGATGTCCGGCAGTGAGCTGATGAGTTTCAGCGACACACTCAGCGTCATTTTCGCGGGCAACACGAGTCTGGCGGATGCCTACAGTGGCGCAACCCCGCTGGATCAGTACAAGCACCTCATTGCCAAGCAGACCGCCGATGTCGTACTGGCTGAACCCACTTTTAACGGTTGGCTTAATGGTGGCTGGGAATGGGTGAACCTAGCTTTCCTGGCCGGTGGTTTATTCCTGCTGCTGAAGCGCATCATTACCTGGCACATTCCGGTGTCTCTGTTGCTGGCGCTGACCGTCTGTGCGCTGCTGTTTGGCCACGATCCGGACCTTAAAACCCCGCTGTCACTGCATCTGCTGAGTGGTGCCACCATGCTGGGCGCTTTCTTCATCGCCACTGACCCGGTTTCAGCCTCAACCACGCCGCTGGGCAAACTCATTTATGGCGCGGGTATTGGTATCTTTCTCTACATCATCCGTACCTGGGGTGCCTACCCGGATGCCATTGCCTTTGCCGTACTGCTGATGAACTTTGCCGCACCCTTTATTGACGCCTACACCCAGCCACGTGCTTACGGTCATGCCAAAGCCAGACGCGGCCTGGCCAAAAAGAAGGATGCCGGTTGATCATGAAAGAACTTCTGACCTCCATCCGTAAAAACGCCGTGGGCCTCAGTCTGTTTGCCATTGTGACCGCCGGCGTTATCGCCGTTGCCCAGACCACCACGGCTGAACGCATCAAAGACAATATCCGAGCAGCAGAAGCCCGGGCGCTGAATGAAATCATTCCGGCCGATGCTTACGACAATGCTTTGCTGAGCGATACACTGGTGCTTTCAGAACATTTCGATACCCGCTTACTCGGGCCGGTTGCCGATGATGCCCGGGTTTACCGCGCACGCCAGGGCAATCAGCCTGTCGCGGTGCTGTTACCGGTTGTCGCACCGGATGGCTACACCACTCATATTGATATGATTGTGGGCATTCACCCGGACGGTTCCGTGGCCGGTGTCCGTGTGGTGGCGCATCGTGAGACGCCGGGGCTTGGCGATAAGATAGAACGTCGCAAATCTGACTGGATTGAAACCTTTGAAGGCCGCTCACTGACGTCGCCGGATGCTGATGGCTGGGCGGTCAGGAAAGACGGTGGCGACTTTGACCAGTTCACCGGTGCAACCATTACCCCACGTGCTGTTGTCGCAGCCGTTCACCGTGCCCTGCAGTTCTTCGCAGCCAACAAAGACAAGCTGCTGTATCTGAAGGAGGATGTCTCCGATGGCGAATAAATCTCTGCGTGATATCAGTCTCGACGGTCTGTGGACCAACAACCCCGCACTGGTACAGTTGCTTGGGCTATGCCCTCTGCTGGCGGTGACCGGTTCCGTCGTCAATGCTCTGGGACTGGGCTTAGCAACCATTCTGGTACTGGTTGGCTCGAACCTGTCGGTGTCCCTGATCCGTAACCATGTCTCTGAAGCGGTGCGTCTGCCTGCCTTTGTGATGATCATTGCTTCTTTTGTGACTGTCGCAGAGCTGGTCATGCAGGCATTTACCTATGAGCTGTATGAGATTCTGGGTATTTTCATTCCACTGATCGTTACCAACTGCGCGATCCTGGGGCGTGCCGATGCCTTTGCCAGCAAGAACCCTCTGCTGCCGTCCGTTATTGACGGTCTGATGATGGGGCTTGGCTTTATGGCGGTGCTCGTCCTGTTGGGCGGTATCCGCGAAGTCCTGGGTCAGGGTGTATTATTCGGTAATATGGACCTGCTGTTCGGTCCGTCGGCTGCTGACTGGCGCCTGACTGTCTTTTCTGACTACCCTGACTTCCTGTTCGCCATTCTCCCCCCGGGTGCCTTTGTCGCCACCGGCCTGCTGATCGCGGTTAAAAATCTGATTGATGCCAACCTGAAGGCCCGGGCAGACGCCCGCAAAGCCCCAGTGACTGCTGGCACAAAACGTGTGCGGGTTACTGGCAAGATCAGCTGATAAAGCCGCCGGCCCCCGCTCTCTGTGGATTGCTGCGACAAACCGGAACATCTGTACCGGTTTGTCGCTGGTATGCCTGGTTAAACCCGTTCTATAATGCCCGCTCATAATCACAAAACTTTCATCCGTGTCCGGCCTTGTACTGGCCGGCATCAGAATGGGTACCACCTATGAATATTGCGCAAACCGACGTGGCTTACGAAGTCAGTATTAACCCGGCCACTCTGGAAGAGATTGGTCGCCTGCCACTGACCACGCCTGACGAGTTTGCTGCGGCCTTCGACAGCGCCCGTAAAGCACAACAGGACTGGGCACAGCTGACCTACAAAGAGCGCGCAAAATACATTCTGAAGATGGCCGATTACATCCGCGACAACGCCGATGAGCTGGCCGACATCATCAGTCGCGACAATGGCAAGCTCAAAATTGACGCGCTGAACACCGAAGTGCTGCCGTCAGTGATGAGCTGTACCTGGTACGCCAAAAACGCACCCAAAGTTCTGAAAGATCAGCTGCTGATGCCGTCATCCCTGCTGTTCTTCAACAAGTGGTCCAAACGTATTTATCAGCCCATCGGTACCCTCGGCATCATCAGCCCATGGAACTACCCCTTCAGCATTCCGTTTGGTGAGCTGGTCATGGCACTGATGGCGGGCAACGCGGTTGTCCTCAAGGTAGCCGCCCAGACTCCGATGTGTGGTGAAGCCATTGAGAAAGTGGTGAAAGCCTCTGGTCTGCCGGATGGCCTTTTCCATCACGTTGTCGGCTCAGGCTCTAAGGTGCTGAATGCCATGCTGGAAAACGGTGCCAATAAGATCTTCTTTACCGGCTCAACCTTTGCCGGTAAGCAGGTCATGAAATCCTGTGCTGACTATCTGGTGCCCTGCTCACTTGAACTGGGTGGCAACGATGCCATGGTGGTTCTTGAAGATGCTCCGATTGAGCGTGCCGTCAATGGCGGTATGTGGGCAGCCTATCAGAACGCCGGTCAGTCCTGTGGCGGTGTTAAGCGTGTTTATGTACACGAGAAGATCTACGACAAGTTTATGGCCATGGCAATCGCCAAGACCAATGCATTACGTCACGGCGTGAACGGTTATGATGCCGATCTTGGCTCTGTTACCACTGAGAAACAATTCCAGACCCTGGAAAAAGAACTGCAGATGGCTCTGGATAACGGCGCTACTATTGCGGCTCAGTCCACACCTGTCGGTGAGCAGAAAGGGTATTTCTTCCCGGCGACTCTGCTCAGTGATGTGACCAATGACATGGAATTCATCCAGGACGAGATTTTTGGCCCCTTTATGCCGGTGGTCAAAGTCAGCTCTGAAGAAGAAGCCATTGAGATGGCCAACCAGTCTCAATATGGCCTGACCGCTTCGATCTGGACCAAAGACAGCGCCAAAGGTTACCGCCTGGCGAAGAAACTGCAGGCCGGTGCGGTTACCATCAACGACCACCTTTATACCCATGGTCTCTGTAACACCGAATGGGGTGGCCCGAAAGAATCAGGTATCGGCCGGACTCACGGTGCGCTCGGTCTGCATGAAGTTGCAGAATCCAAAATCATTAACTGGGATATTCTGCCAACCCTCAGCAAGAGAAACGCGTTCTGGTTCCCGTTTGATGAAGGCATTTACACCAGCATGCTGAAACTGGTGGCCTACGCCAAGCCAAAATCATTTGCTCAGTGGATCGGTCTCAACGTGAAAGTACTGCCTGGCGTACTCTGGCGCATGCTGACCAAGTGGAAGGTGAAGAAATAACCATCTGC
>JBPEXS010000466.1:0-1849 GCA_052031325.1 Thalassolituus sp.
ATCCGCGCTGAAATGCACGAAGATAAAATGACACTTCAGCGTCGTGACGATTTATGGCGCCTGTTGCAGGGCAGCTGGAATCCGGATCAGCCTCAGGAAGTCATCTACCAGTCAGACAGTCTGGTCCGGCTGCTGATATTTGCCCACCGCAATGGCCTGCTGGGTGACTACTCACATCTGGCCGTGGTACCAGAGCATGCGGTGAATCAGTTTGAGCTCAAGGCCCTGATCAGCGACATCAAAGATATTCCCCTGCCCCAGGCCAGCGAGCAGAATTTTGCGAAAGAACGGGTTATCACTGGCTGGCAGCTGTTTGTGAACAGCGGTGAAAAATCCAGCTCCCTGCTGTCACGTATGGGCAAAGAAAAGGTCAGTGACCTCGACGATGCACTGAATTTCAGCGCTAACCGGGAGAACCTGATCCGTACTCTTGAGGTGTTCAGTCGCAATTCCTGGGGTGAATGGCAGGTTGAGTATCTGGATCATGAACACATGGTGCATGAAACGCTGATGAAGGTGCTGAACGCACGCGCGCCCAGCAACCCGGCCTGGCCGCCACTCAGCATCCATTGTCACAACCAGACACGTCGCGTGGTTATTCTGCAGCGCCTGAATGCGCTGTTCGGCGACATCATGAAACATTTCTCCCACCCCGGAGCGTCTCCCTATCTGCTTCAGACGGGTCCGTTTCACCTGCTGGAAAGCCGCCTGGGCCAGATCATCAGCCACGATGCTGCAGGTCATAAACAGCTGATGAAGATCCTGTCACAGCCACGACGCAAATTCCGCCGCTGGCAACTGGACCCTTATGCACTGCAGGACACGGGCCTGCGCTATGTACTGGAGAAGGCCCCAGCGGAGCACTGGCAGCTGTGGTTCTGGCGACAGCCTGGAAAAGTCACCCTCTATATCATGGATGACCGTGGTTCCCTGATCAGCGAAGAACACACCACCCATAAAGTGAAAGAGCTGCTGCTGGCCCGGCTCAGTCAGATGAACACGCTCAACCAGCGTTTTACCGGCACTGTACAGAATGAACCCTGGCCAATGTTTCTGGGCGAACTGGTGCAGAACGCAGAAACACGCCAGTTTTCTCATCAGAAACGCCGGATTCCTTCCGAAGCCTACTCTTTACCGCCCAAGGGCCTGACCGCCACCGTAGACAGCGAGCGACAGCTGACTCTGGTGTCCAGCGGTCAGATCTTCCGCCAGCAGGAACTGGGCAACCAGCTGTTCCAGGAGCTGATCGGAACCCTGGGCTCAGACACTCAGTCGCTGCCGCCGTACCTGCGTGATATCCGCGTGGAAAATAATCAACAACTGATCACGCACCTGCAGTACGTACAGCGTATCGAGCACTACCTGAGTATCAGCCGCCAACCGCAGATGCTGGTGCCCGAACAGAATACGGCGACGTCCCCATCCGCCCATACCAGCCACTGAGTGATCTGCAGCAGACAGCCATCACGCTTGCCCGTATAATGCTGCGATTTTACGGGGAATCTGACCGTGCTTTGCATCCGCCCACCTGCCCGCACTCTGACAACACTGCTGACGACCATGATCGTTGTGGCGGGCCTGTCCGGCTGTGGCCAGAAAGGGCCTCTGTACTTTCCGCAGGATGACCAGGCTGTCACAGCGGTACCGGATGAGCAGAGCCCGGCGCAGGAGCCAGAGTCCACTGACCACAACAGTGACTACGCGCCCATGGATGCTGAAGCGGCAACGCCACCAGCAGATCAGCCCTTCCCCAGTGACCTGCAACCTGCGGATTCCTGATTCTGACTATGTCTGTTTTTGCTTATGAAAACGGTGCTCTGTGTGCCGAAAACCTGTCTCTGAACCACCT
>JBPEXS010000467.1:0-1487 GCA_052031325.1 Thalassolituus sp.
GACCGGGACGATGCCTTTCCTCTGATCCGGCTCGAATGGTCAGACATCGACGGCGATGGTCTGGGGGATAATATCGACTCCGACCGTGACAACGATGGTATCAATAACGATTACGAGCTCGAGGTCGGCACCGACCCCAATGACGCCACATCCGTACCGCCGGATGGTGACCGCGATCTGATTCCGGACTCACTGGATGATGACTGGGACAACGACGGTTCAATCAATGAAATCGATGCTTTTCCCTATGACCCCAGTGAATGGCGCGATCTGGACAACGATGGCATTGGTGACCATGTGGACACCGACCTCGATGGCGATGGCATCAGCAACGCGTACGAGTTGCAGCTGGGTACCGACCCGCGTTACCACGGTTCTGTGCCAGCAGACCTTGATGGTGATGGTATTCCCGATCGTCTCGATCCTGACCGCGACAACGATGGTTATGAAAATCATGCCGACGCCTTTCCCGATGATCCTGCAGAGTGGGTCGATCTCGACCATGATGGTATTGGTGATCAGGGCGATTCCGACCTGGACGGAGACGGCTTTGAGAACAGCCAGGAGCAGGGCTCCGGCACCAATGAACGCGACGCTGATGATTTTCCCGACGATACCCCGCCGGTCGTGAGCTATCTTGAATGGGATATCGCGCGTCCGAGCCTGAGCGGCATGGCTTATGACGCAGGCATCGGCCTGAAGCGTGTCTGGATAGAGAATGACGCCGGCGATGAATGTGAGGCTGTGATTCTCTACGCCGGACACTTTATGATCGAGTGTCCGCAACTGAATGTTGAGATCGACTGGCGTCTGCGTGCCGTCGATGAAAAAGGTAACCTGACCCGGCTGATTATCCGGGCCGTAAATGAGCAGGACTTCCATGCTGATTGAACAGAGTTCAGACCTGATCCGTGAACACCGGGTAGTGACCCTGAAATCCGGCGAATCCGCCGATGAGGTGATACTGATTAACGACCAGTCATTACTCATCAGCCGCAATGCAATGTCGCTCTTCCGTCGCGCCGGTGACTGGCAGGACCCTCTGGGTAACGGGCATCTGCGCAGTGTGGATATTGCCGCAGAGTTTGAGTTGTCACAGTCACCTTTTGTGGTCAGTCACAAAGCGGGCTTTGCTCAGCTGAGCAATGGTTGTGGCCTGCTGATTGGCCTTAACGATGTTCGTCTGTACCCGGATGCGGCTTCAGCATTGCGCGGACAGAATGAAATCAGCCGGCTGGCACTCGGTGGTAGCTGAGACAGTCCGGTCATTTAACGTCGCCTCAGGCCAATCGTCTTTGCGCGTTTCGCGGGGGGTGTTAACCTCCTATCCATTACGCTGAACAGGCAGGAAATAAACATTGGCTATCAGTCACTTCCATGCGCATATCATTGGTGGCGACCGCCCGGTGGGGCAATACCTGACGCGCTTACTGGCCGAGCAGGACATCATTTATAAATCGGTTTCTTTCAGCAGCCGTGAACGCCCG
>JBPEXS010000468.1:0-2344 GCA_052031325.1 Thalassolituus sp.
TTACACCGGTGGATTACCTCTACCGCGCGGGCGGCCTGATAGATGAAGATGACCGGACTCTGGTTTTTCTTGAGACAAGCCAGACCATTCGCGACCAGGAGAAAGACAAAGCCTACACCGACGACTGGGAGTCCGGCATTCAGGACAACCTGACCTACATTCAGCAGGCCAGCATCGCCCTTTCTCAGGGACTGCAAGAGTTCACCTTTCCGGTATTCGAAAAAAAGAAAACCAAGCCTTTCCGCTTCCGGGTTGTTGGTGAGGAGTCCATCAAAGTGCCTGCCGGTACATTCCAGGCGATCAAAGTCCGTCAGATACGGGATGATAAAGACCGCGAGATCTATGCCTGGTTTGCCAAACAACCCGGCTTTCCACTGATCCGTCTGAAAGACAAAGATAACGGTAAAGAGAAATACCGAATTGAAGCCACGCGCCTGACTTACTGACAGAACAGGACGCCACATCCGAATCAGGCTACACTCGCCTGATAACTACCGATTCAGACAGGAAACGATCATGCGCCTGAGCGACGCCGATATAGAACAGAAGCTGGCCACTGGCGAAATCGTCATTGAACCTCAGCCACCAGAAGATGCGATTGCCGGAATCAGCGTTGATCTTCGTCTGGATCATCGATTCCGTGTTTTCAGTAACAATTCAGCAACTCACCTGGACCTTTCTGGTGAGCGTGCTCAGCTCGAACGTGATATTGACCGTATCATGAGCAAAGAAATTGAGATTGAAGAAGGTGCGGCTCTGTACATTCATCCCGGTGAGCTGATTCTCGGAGCAACCCTGGAAGACATCACCATCCCTGACAATCTCGTTGGCTGGCTCGATGGCCGCAGCTCTCTTGCTCGTCTTGGTCTTATGGTCCACGTAACCGCGGGCCGGATTGATCCGGGTTGGCAGGGGCAGATCGTCCTTGAATTTTACAATAACGGTAAGCTGCCACTGGCATTGCGTCCGGGCATGACCATCTGCGCATTGTCTTTCGAAACACTCAGCAGCCCGGCTAAACGGCCTTACAACAAACGCACGAACGCTAAATACCGGGATCAGAAAGGTGCGGTCTTCTCCCGTATTGACCGCGACTGAACCTGATTCTTACCGGAACTCTCCCGAATTCCTTCTGCAAACGAACACCTGGGCAGTTATTGACCAAAATGTCTGCCCAGACCTCTGATGAAAAACAAAAAACCTATATTAATCAAAGATTTCTGCGTATTTTGTTGACTTCATTCTGGTGACTGGCATAATGCCCGCCACCTGATGTTCCCCGATAGCTCAGTCGGTAGAGCAGTGGACTGTTAATCCATTGGTCGCTGGTTCAAGTCCAGCTCGGGGAGCCACTTTTTCTGACAGCAGGATGCAGTCAGGTATGCCTTTCGTAAATGATCGTTAAATTACCTGCACTCCTGAAATGTTTTGCTAAACTTTATGACAGAAAGTCAGGTATTTTTTCTATTGAGGGATCATGATCAATTCTCTTCTAGACTCTTCCCGTAATGTAAAACGGACAGTCGCCCTCTGTTACGATCTGATGGCCATTCCGGTCGCTATTTATCTGGCAATTTCCCTGCGTTATGGCTATATGCCGCCTCCAGTAGACTGGGGTGTTATTGCTTCAACTCTGATTACCACCATAGTTACGGCTATCGTTTTTGTTCGCTTGGGACTATATCGCGCCGTCGTACGTTTTATGACTGCGCAGGCGTTTTCCGCGCTCACGTTCGGTGTTTTTATTTCAGCCCTCACACTGGCGACCAGTTCGTTTCTGTTGAACGCAAGCTTCCCCCGCTCCAGCATTGTTATCTATCTGTTTACGGCTTTTTCTTTATTAGGCACCCCACGTTTATTTGTGCGCAGTCTGGTTTTTCAGATGGTAAAAAATCAGGCTGAGCCTGTGGTGATTTATGGTGCCGGCGCACACGGCATCTCACTCGCTGATACTCTGATGAACAACGAGCTGTATCGCCCTGTTGCATTTATCGATGACCACCGTAAGAAACACAACACCTCTATTCGTGGCATGAAAGTCTGGTCTCCGCATCAGATTGATGAGCTGATTGATACTTACGGCATCCGTAAAGTGCTGCTTGCCGTTGGTAAGTCCAGCATGCATGTTCGTAAACAATTGATTGAACAACTCGCTGAGAAAAAACTGGAAGTCCTCGTTACCCCGTCCATGAACGACATCCTCAGCGGTAAAGCCCGGCTCGAAGAAATGCGTGAAGTTGATATTGAAGATCTTCTTGGTCGCGACACCATCGCTCCACGCGAAGATCTTATGCACAGCAACATCGAAGACAAAGTCGTACTGGTCACTGGCGCCGGTGGTTCC
>JBPEXS010000469.1:0-2217 GCA_052031325.1 Thalassolituus sp.
CCCATCCAGCGCAGGTTATTGGCGATATCCTGATACGTTCGTGGGTCTGAGCGCAGCACGCTGAAACCCAGTGACTCCAGCTGGCTGAGCACAGGAGCAGAGACTTTATCGGGCCAGGCCAGAATCAGATCCGGCTTAAGGCTGAGCAGGGTTTCGGCGCTCGGCGAACCGTACCCTCCCGCTTTGGGCAGGGCTTCAGCGGCTGTGGGGTAATCCGAGTAGTCAGACACTGCCACCAGCTGCTCACCACTGCCCAGGCTGAACACCAGCTCGGTAATGTGCGGACTGAGACTGACCACCCGTGTCGGAATGCTATCCGGGGTAAACCTCTTGCCGGTGTCATCGCTGAGAGTGCACTCCGCCGCAAAACTGATGAATGGCAGGCAGACAATTGCCAGAAGAATATGCCGTAGCAGGACAAACATGCAGACCTCAGATACTAAACCCCTGAGCGCAGTCTACACTGATCAGATGAAACCCTGCAGTCAGGGCCTGTTTTCATCTTTTCACCGGGCCAGAGGAACGGAATATGCCTGAAAAATCCTTTGCTGAAATGCGCGTCGAACCACGCTGGCAACTCAAAAGTACCGTCAGTGTGTTTACCCAGGACACAGAAGAGTTTGTCGGCCTGATGGTCAACTGGTCAGAACAGGGACTGATGTTCTCGACCTATCAGGCGCTGAAAAAAGGCGACCGCCTGAAACTTGAGCTTGTGGATATGGTCAGTAAGACCGGGCGTCGCAATGCCCATCTGACGGCCGAAGTGATGTGGAGTCACGAACTGACGCCCAGCCTGCATGGTAACGGCTGCATTATTCACGAGGGCTCTGACGAGCTCGACCAGATGCGCAGGGACTACTGCGTTCCGGAATAACGCTGCAATTCACCCTGGTTGACTTCAACCGGGCAGCTCCTAACATGGGTGTCGTACTCTTTCTCTTCATGTTCTTTCACTGAGGGGCACCCATGCTGCAGTTCGGAATTGATCTTGGCGGTACCAAAACAGAAATCATCGCACTGGATGATCAGGGTACCGAAGTCCTGCGCCAGCGTACCCCCACCCCGGCCCATTCCTATCAGGACATCGTCAATAACATCGTCCATATGGTGGAGTCTGCGGCCACCAGCCTGAATGCCGATTACACCCTCGGCCTCGGCATTCCCGGTGCTCTCTCTTACCAGACCGGTCTGGTCAAAAACGCCAACACCCAATGCCTGATTGGTCAGGACCTCCGAGGCGATCTTGAATCTGCACTGAATCGCCGCGTCGTCATCGCCAACGATGCCGACTGCCTGGCACTTTCAGAAGCCACAGACGGTGCAGGCTCAGGTTATAAAACCGTCTTCGCCGTGATTATTGGTACGGGCTGTGGAGGCGGCTGGGTTGTTAACGGTCAGCTGGTGAACGGCCCGAATGCCATTGCGGGTGAATGGGGACATAACCCACTGCCCTGGCGTGAAGAGACCGACAGCGAAAGTCTCTGCTATTGTGGCCAGAAAGGCTGCCTGGAAACCCTGCTGTCAGGCACTGGCCTACGCATGCAGGCGCAATTTGAAACCGGCATTGAACAGCGCAGTGAAGTCTGGGTTGAGCAGTATCTGGCAGGTGATGCTCAGGCGACGGCGGTCATCAAAGCCTATTACCGACGACTGGCGAAAGCCTTGGCACAGGTCATTAACCTGATGGACCCACATGCCATTGTGCTGGGTGGTGGTGTATCAAATCTCGACAATATTTACACCGCAGTACCGGAAATCTGGGCCGAATGGGTGTTTTCAGACACTGTGGTCACTCCCCTGCTGAAAGCACGGCACGGAGACTCCAGCGGCGTGCGCGGTGCGGCCTGGCTGGGAAGACAGGGAAGCTGATAGAACGGATACTGTGGTCTGTCTGACTTCATATGATGCTTTACCTCCAGCGCGCCGTCATTGCGAGGCCGCAGGCCGTGACAATCCATTAACGGTAAATGTAACTCTCTGGACTGCCGCGTCGTTACACTCCTCGCAGTGACGGATCTCCGCAACACCGATTGCACCTCGTGTATCACGCCAGACCTCGTCTGGCCTAACACCCTCGGCACATTGTCATTGCGAGGCCGCAGGCCGTGGCAATCCAGTGACGGAAGACGATTATCTGCGCAATAGAGCCTTCTCGCGTTGCGCGGGACTCGCCTTCGTGCCACAGAATACGCCGCCCTGTTTTTTACCCCCGCACCA
>JBPEXS010000047.1:0-3658 GCA_052031325.1 Thalassolituus sp.
CAATGCCTGCCCCCGCTGTCATCAGATACACCGGCCACTGACCATGAAAGGCCACCAGAAAAACCGGCGCAATGACCAGAAACACCATGAGGCTTTCATAAAAGCGCTTGATGCGTCGGACATAAGCCAACGCTTCCAGCTCTTCAGCGCGGCTGCGTTTGTGTGGATTAAAGTAGACGAGTTTCATCGTAAATTCCCTCTGTGAACAGGCGTGTCATGAGCCTCAGCTAAAGTCGCAGATCCGGTGTTTTACCCATTCCCTGCGACCTGCTGAGCATTTCACGGCCTTCGCGACAGTACTCTGTCAGAGCTTGCGACCGAGTTTTTTCTCCGCCAGACGACGTTCCCAGCCAGGGCTCATAAAGCTGATCACCTCATACGCCATTAGCCCCTGAATGGCGATGCCGATACCGACTCCGCCAAGTACCAGGTAGACAATCCACTCATCATGAGAAAACACAAGAAATACGGCGGCGACAATCACATAAGACACTAGTCCTTCGTAAAATTCCTTCATGCGTTTGGCGTACAGAAGTGCCGCCTGTTCATCGATTTTCAATTCAGTTTCTGGGGGTAACTCTTTCATATCGGTGTCCTCAGGTCGGATAAGGGTAAGTTCAACCTCAAACACCGAAGCGAGTGCACGTGCTGTCTCCAGACTGGGAATCTGCCCCCCTTCTATGCGCTGAATGGTACGGGAAGTGACGCCCGCCATTTCTGCCAGCTCACTCTGGGTCCAGCCCCGTTTAAGACGCAGTTTACGTACAATCATGTTGTGCTCCGGTGTGTGAGTCGTTGCAGGTTAGCAACGCCTGAGAAAACGCATCCGACGTTTACCCGACAACCGCCTGACAGGCGCCTGACATCCGGGTAAAACTGACCCGACATGGACACGACATCACTTTATTATCAAAGACTTAGCTTAGTCTAACGATTGCTGTCCAGACTGTCGGCAAGCCAGTCTGAAGTCATATCAAGCAGACGCTCAGATTTGCCTGGGTCGGCACCCGGCCCAATCACATTGAAGATATGATTCGCCCCGGGGATGATTTTCAGCCGCGCTTCAAAACTGCCGGTCGCCAACATGATGCGTGCGGACGATTCATAAGGCACAGCACGGTCATCTGAACCGGCAATCGCCAGCAGATCACCCGTGTAATGACCAAGCCCGCTGAGACTCCGGTTAGCCTCAATCTCTTCGAACCAGCGCAGATCAAACGCCAGAGGC
Source organism: Thalassolituus sp. (assembly GCA_052031325.1). Classification (GTDB taxonomy): domain Bacteria; phylum Pseudomonadota; class Gammaproteobacteria; order Pseudomonadales; family Oceanobacteraceae; genus Thalassolituus. The sequence continues at coordinate 1,229 of JBPEXS010000047.1, forward strand.
TCGCGCCAGCGGAACTGCACAAGGGCATAACCATTGCTCTGCGCTTCGGCGTAATGCTTGTCGAATAAGCGATCAAAGCTGCCGCGACCGTCCCCAGCCACCGAGGACCACAACACCATGGCTTTTACCCTCTGGTCATAGCCTGCTACCAGCTGGGCGATGAGCCCTCCCTGACTGAAACCGACCAGTCCCAGACGGTGCTTATCAATACTCTCATGATGAGACAGATAACGGAGGGCCGTCTGAGTGTCACTGATGGCCGAGCTCAGACTGTAATTCCGATACCCCACCGGGCTGTCACCAGTACCGGCAAAATCAATCCTCAGACTGGCAATCCCCTGCTCCGCCAGCTCTGCGGCAAGCCGCTTGTAGAGATCACCTACTTCGTCTTTCTGCGAGCCAGTGCCATGCAGCAGAACCACTGCCGGGCAGGTATTTTCACAGGCCGGCAGGTTGAGTACCGCTGAGATCGGGAAATAGCGGCCATCCAGTGTAATAGCAGTTTCTTCACTGGCCTGCAGTGAAACTGAAAGTGGCAGAGACAGAATCAACAGTGCCCATAAACAGGTCAGAGACCGAGCAGATTTGAGAGGCATAACGTCAGCTCCGGGTGCTTCACTTGTGGTGAAAAATGAACACTGCTAACAATTACAGTGCCGTCCAGTGGCTGCTGTCTGAGAGCGCTGATAGTCTTCAGACAAGCGCACTTACAGGATACGCCATGAAATCGCTCCGTACCTTTTGCTTTGCACTGTTTGGCCTGCTGATCTCAGTGAATCTGTTTGCGAATGCGGAAGAAGAAGAAAGGATCCCCGTCATATTTGATACCGATATGGCCATCGATGACTGGGCAGCACTGCTGTACCTGGCGCATCATCCCAAAGCAGAACTGATCGGTGTGACCATATCATCCAGCGGTGAATCGCATTGCCTGCCCGGTCTGAATAACGTCCGGGATCTGATTGCATTAAACCCTGAACATGGCGAAATCCCCGTCGCCTGTGGACCCGACTACCCGTTGCAGGGGTATTTTGTTTTTCCTGAAGCATGGCGTACCGATTCGGATACGTTATCGGGTGTCAGCATTCCTGAAACGGGTGCCGAAATCACCGAAAACCCTCTGCCTGCCGAAGATCTGATTCATCAGCTGATTGAGTCATCGGAAAAGCCGGTCACGCTGATTGCCTCCGGGCCACTCACCAACCTGGATTTATGGCTTAATAAATACCCTCAGGATACATCACGCATAAAAGACCTGATCATTATGGGCGGTGCGGTCGACGTGCCGGGTAATATCATTGTGCCCCTGTTTACCAAAGGACACCCGAATACCTCGGCTGAGTGGAACATTTTCATCGATCCGTCTGCGGCAGACACGGTAATGAAATCCGGTTTACCCATCACACTGGTCGGGCTTGATGTCACTAATTCGGTGAGAGTCACTACAGAGCGTGCTGCAGACTTCAAAGAACATGTGACCTCGCCTGCCGCTGATTTCTGGGACAGGGTTCTGGATAAAAATGACTGGTTTATCGAAAGCAATGAGTACTATTTCTGGGACACACTGGCCGTGATTATTGCCATGCATCCTGAATTCTGCGAAGGCGACTCACTTGGTCTGAGGGTCGATTATCGGGCAACGACAGAGCCCTGGATGCAGACGACCGACCCATCAATGCCAGCGGAAACTTACACTGGTGAGCAACGGATTCACCTTGATGCGGCCTCCGCTGGGGCTATGATCAAAGACCTGGATTATCCTGCCGTTAACGTATGCCGCCGCAGCTTTCCCGACCGGGTCTTCACAGAATTCCGTAATCGCCTGAATGATAAGTGAGCCCAGTGAACACCCCGGATAAGTGCTCAGAAGGTGTAACCAAAACTCACTGAATAACCGCTGCTGTTTTCAGAGAAAAGGTACTTTACGCCGCCTCTTAATCGTTTCAGATAATTAACATACCTGCCCTGACTTTCTTTCAGGGTATAGCGGTCAATACCCACGGAGAAGCCAATCTCGTTATACTGATCAATATAAAGATCCGAACCGAAATAGCGTGTATCCGTCAGGAAAAATTCGACACTCGAATCCTGAGCAACCTGAGGTGTTGGTATATTCAGGCTGACACCGTTTCTCAGTACTGTGTTGCTGATATCCGGGTCCTGTGAGACATCACCTGCCGACGTTGGCAGTGTTGAATAGTACCCCAGCATGTTGCCAATACTGATGCTGTATTCCTCGACCTTAATCAGATACGAACTGACCACAGACGTCGATATCACCTGAGCCAGGCTCCCCATATCCTCAGAGCCGACCAGGCTATAACCCACCGCAGGTGTCAACCGCCAGGCAGAGTTAATCTGTTTGCCATAGCCAACACCAAGGCCTGCGTTATAAACCACAGAGCCGTCGTACACTACATAGGCCACCGG
>JBPEXS010000470.1:0-1398 GCA_052031325.1 Thalassolituus sp.
AAGCGCTGGGTCTGAATGTCGCTAAAACCGATGCTCCAAAAACCGAAGACGAAGCTGATCTCTTTAACCCGGAGCTGCCAGGTCGGGCTCGTGTCGTTAAACCCGCAGACCCTGATTACACTCCTGCTAAAAAGCCGGAATGGGTTGCGAAAAAACCGACGCCAGAAACAGCGCCGAAAAGCTCCGCCTCTGCTCAATCATCTCCTGCACTCTCAGAGTCCGAGTCATCAGAATCTGAAGAACGTACTGAGCCAGGATTCTCCGCCATCGAAGACGACATCACCGAAGAAGCGACTCCGGTGATGGATACCTCACCCCTTATTCCAACGGCACGGCCGGTTAACCTCGACGAGAAAGTCCCGGTACTGCTGGATGTTGAAGAGCTGGGCAGTGACCGCCCGGATGAGATTCTGTCGTCTGCGCGAGTGGTTTCTGATGACAAGGCACAGACTGCTCCTGACACAGATCCTCTGGCGCGAACGGTAAAAACACCGGAACAAGAGACCACAGTAAAAGCGACCTCAGTAAAAGACACCACAGTAAAAGCGAGCTCAGTAAAAGCCGCAGATGCTGCTGTGGAAACGAATAAAGTGCCAGAGCCAGCGGTTGTCGCTGAAAAACCGCAGAAAAAACACCATTTTGTCATTCCGGAAGATGACGATCTGCCGGTGGTCGAAGATCCGGCCAACATCGTCGACCCGCATCTGGAAGCCGAAGTCGAAGATATGCCGCCAGAGCCTGCCATCCCGCCGGTCAATTTTGCCAGCCCGGATGCAGAGAAACTGTCGGAGCGTCCTGATCCGGAGGTGGTGCTGGTGATTCACACCATTGCCCGCGACCCAGAAGGCTTTGATGGCGAAAAGATCCTCTACATGTTCAACAGCTGTGACCTGCGTTACGGCGAGAAGAACATCTTCCACCGCTTTGAAGATACTGACGGCCGTGGCCGCATTCAGTTCTCTGTGGCGCAGATGCGCAACCCGGGCACCTTCGAACCCGAAGAGATGCCATCTGAGCGTTATCCGGGCCTGAGCTTCTTTATGAGCCTGCCGGGTGCGCGTAAACCACTGGAAGCGTACGAAGCCATGTCTGAAATGGCGCTGGTGATTGCCCGTAACCTGGGTGCGGATGTGCTGGATGGAACGCACAGCGCCATGACACCGCAGACCATGGAACACGAACGCCAGCAGATTCTGGATTACGAACGTCAGCAGCAGCTGGCCGCTAAGAAACAACGTCGCTGAAAACCGTCATGAGTTCATCTGATCCTCTCTCGCAGATCAACGCGCTGCGGGAGCAGCTCAACGATCATAACTACCGCTATTACGTGCTCGATGAGCCCGCCATTCCGGATGCCGAATACGACCGCCTGATGCGCGAACTGCAGGCGCTTGAGGC
>JBPEXS010000471.1:0-1546 GCA_052031325.1 Thalassolituus sp.
CTCTGGGTAATGGTGTTTCCCGTCGTGATGGTCTGGATATCGGTGCCAAGTTCACATTTACTTTCCGAGACGCAGCATCAGGTAATGAGGAACGTACTGATTACCTGGATATTGATATGAAAGGAGTGTATCTGGATGGTTCGCACTTCCGTATTTGGTCCAGAGAAGATGAAAACGGCGATGCCGAGTTAAATGCCAATATCAGTCTCAATCTGTATGCGAAAGAAATTAACATTTCTACTTGTGGTGAGGCTTGTGAAGCTCCTGGCATGGAGCAGGCTATGGCAGATTCGACACTGTTTCTGGATAACTTCCTTCTTGATCTCAATCTTGGCTATGGCGAGGTCCAGCCGCTCAAGCTGAGCGCCACATCTGACGGTAACTTTGTCCTTGAGTTAGTTGCGCCTCAGTATGAGACCTTTGCAGACGGTAGTACCAATGCTCAGGAAGTTTACGAAGACTTTTATGCCAATGCCGGCAAAAGCAACATCTTTATTGGTAACATACAGCTAGGTACTGACCCTACGAAGAACCTTGGCAGCCTGTCAGTAGACGGCCTGCGGGCGTCATACCTAAAAGTGACCAGTCACGACTTATAATAATCAGAATCAGGTGATGCATAATGACAATAACGAAGCATCTTTCGACATTACTCCTTCCTTTCATGGCCCTGCCGGTCATGGCAGAGCTGAAGCCTATCACCGATTCTGATCTGACAGAAATCAGTGGTCAGGGGGGCGTGTACCTCTCCGGTGAGATTGCCATCAACAAAGATGGTGGCCCTCTATGGACGGCGACTCCGGGCGAGCTGGACGACTTCGGTAACGAAAAGGTTTATCGCAATTGTGGTTCGGATGAATCCCCCGAAGAGTGTGGTCTGCGTTTTGCGGTCAAGCTGAACTCTAACAGTGAAGGCTGGTACGTACTCGACGATCTGTCTGGTGGCTTCTCTTTTGAAGGCCTGACACTGCGAACAGAAAACCGCGCAACGGCTATTGATTACGATTACACCACCGACGGTGGTCAGACCTATACCCCGACTGAAGTTGCGTTCGATAAGGAAATCGTTGTAATCGGTCTGCCTGGAACTGTTGGCTTCAACAATTTCAAATTCACCTATGCCGTTGCCAATAACGGCGAATGGGGCGAAAGCCCGGATGGCGGGGTGACCCCGTTTAACCAGACAGACCTGTTTGGTATCAAGCTGGACGGCGATATCACCCTCGACGGTAACCTGCTTCTTTACCCGGTGAACTGATATGAAGAATACAACGATAAAGATCAGCGCACTCGCTCTGGCGGTTATGGCCCAGAATGGCTACGCCCTTGAGTCGCTCGACGATCATGAGATGTCTGGCATCTCAGGTCAGTCGGGTATTGCGATTGAACTGAATTCCGGTGACATCAGTGCTGGGGCTGTGACTTACACCCAGGATGACGTATCACTGGTGGTCAACGACCTGCTGATTTCTGACCAGACAGGCGACCCGACCTACATCACGATGGATGTTGAGGGCGATGGTGACTTTGTTTATCGCGCAGAACT
>JBPEXS010000472.1:0-1358 GCA_052031325.1 Thalassolituus sp.
TGCCGACCATCGCCAGTTGGGTGGCCATAATAGGTAGCGCCAGGCGCAGAATGGTGCGGGATTCAGCAGGAGCAAAGCGTGCAAACGACATGAGGCAGGGCTTAGTACAGCTAGGAAGAGAAGGTGCATTCTGCCTCAGCAACGCATCCTGTACCAGTGACCTTGTGGCAATGTAGCCAGCGTTTTCAGGGACACATCCACAGACCTGACAAACCTGTCTCGTGATCAGAATTTAAATTTTCTTATCCAGCTTCGGATGGCAAATCCGCGAGCGACTGACTACCTTGAATGAACCCCGATTGATCTGCGAATCCGCAACGACTCACCTGACGATCTTCGCCTCAGGTTCAGCTCTGTTGCGTGTTTCCGGCTGCATGTTTTCAGGAGGATTTCATGCCCAGAATCATTATCCGTCGTTGTCTGCTGGTCAGTGCTGTTGTGGCTTTTGCGGCGTCTATGCTCACAACCACACAGCTGCTATCTCCACACCAGAATGCATCGTATGTGGACTTCAGTAGCATCAACCCGGAGATTCTGGCGCAAACCAGAGAGCTGAATGATCTGGTCGAGCAACTGGTGTATGTGCCAGTGCACGAGGTCAGCGCATTGGACCGCCTGCAATCGGTTTTTCTGCATCCACAATACCTGCAGCTGATGCTGAAATCCTGGATGAGTTGGTTTATGGCGCTGTTTACAGCCACCCTGGCGATTAGCCTGATGCACCTGCGGGAACTGCGCAGGGCCATGTCAGGTGATGTCAGCCGGAACATGCCAGCACCTCGACGCAACGCCGTTGGTTAAAGCACTTACAAAGAGCTTGGGTTTGAGTTCGGGATTTGGTCCGCACTTCCGACACTGAGCCGATAGGTAGTGAAGCGGCGGCCCAGCAATTCTGTCTCGTATACCTCGAGAGCCAGTTGCCGTATAAATCGATAGTCACGGCGGCTGTCGAGCAGGTGAATAATCACCTCTGAATGCCCGAGCTCACTTGCCCAGCCCATCATGTCCCGGAAAATCTGTGGGCCAGCTCCCCAGCCCGTCTGACCGATGACAATCGCCAGCTCATAATCCTTTTCACTGCGCTGTATCCCGCACCAACCCGCCAGCTCACCGTTAATCTCCACCGCACACACACGACAGCCCGGTTGCTGGTCTTCTTCCTGTTTATCCACCACCCAGCTGGCAAGACTTTGCATAGTGAATTCCGGGTGACTGATCAGGTGAGTCCGGGTGTGCATATCATTCAGAATCGCAAGAAGTTGCTCAGGGTCGGCTTCTGAAAGTGGGTAATAACGAATTTCAGTCATGTCTGGTGTTTGTCACTTTATGTCGGCGTTATTGTTTTAGTCGCCTGAACA